>CAYXQU010000177.1:0-4256 GCA_964467305.1 uncultured Eubacteriales bacterium | reverse complement strand
CCCGTAAGCAAGGAGCCCGGATGTTCTATCGCAAGACCGTCCTCGACAACGGCATCACCGTCATCAGCGAACCGGTCGAATCGGTGCGCTCGGTGGCGTTGGGCGTCTGGTTCGCCGTGGGAAGCCGTGACGAGTCGCCGGCAGAAGCGGGCATGTCTCACTTCATGGAACACATGATGTTCAAGGGCACGAGCGCCCGAAGCGCCCGTGACATCTCCGAGCAGTTCGATCGTTTGGGCGCCGAGCTCAATGCGTTCACGTCCAAGGAGTACACCTGCTACTACAGCCGGTTCGTCGACGAGCACCTCGAGCGGGCCTTCGAGATCCTCGCCGACATGGTGGTGGACTCCCAGCTCGACGACGAATCGGCACAGTCCGAGCGCAAGGTCGTCATCGAAGAGATCGCGCGCATGGAAGACGCCCCCGACGACCACATCCACGAGCTGTTCAGCCATGCGCTGTGGCCCGACCACCCCATCGGGTTACCCATCTTGGGGAGCAGGGAGACCGTTGGCGGTTTCGATCACGCGAAGTCCGTCGCGTTTCGCTCCAAGCACTACGTGACAGGCAACTGCGTCATTGCAGCGGCAGGCAACATCGACCACGACGTCCTTGTCGCCCTCACCGAGCGTTTCCTGGGGTCGCTGACGCCAGGACCTCGATCGGTTCGCGCGGTGGCCGACGCGGCAGGCTCGGGTCAGATCTCCGTCCTCGAGAAAGACACCGAGCAGGCCCACATCTGCTACGGGGTCGCCACCATGAACGCGCATCATCCCGAGCGCTTCGCGCTTGCCATCCTTGACGGCATCCTGGGCTCAGGGATGAGCTCGCGCCTGTTTCAGGAGATCCGGGAGAAGCGCGGGCTGGTCTACTCGGTGTACTCGTTCTCGGCGCTGTACCAAGACACTGGCGAGTTCGCGGTCTATGCCGGTACGCGACCGGACAACGCCGAGGAGGTCATCGGGTTGATCCGTGCGGAGATGGAGCGCATCGCCAGCCACGGCGTGAACGCCGATGAGCTCGACCGCGTGCGCCAGGCCGCGAAAGGCCACCTGGTGCTGGGCATGGAGGCCACCCGGATGCGCATGACGCGACTGGGCAAGAACGAGATCACCGGCGGCGAGATACTCTCGGCAGACGAGATCATGGAGCGCTTCGACGCGGTTACCATGGGGGACTTGCGGCGGGTGAGCGGTGAGGTGCTGTCTGCCGAGAAGGTGCTCGCGGTGATTGGCCCGTTCACCAGCGCTCAGCTTGAGCCGCTGGTCAGGTAAGACGACGATTTCTATCCACAGGAGTACTCAGATGATCCGTGTACTGGTGACCGGCGCTGCCGGCAAGGTTGGCTCCGAGGTTGTCCGGGCGGTGACAGAGGCCGACGGGATGACGGTGGTCGCTGCGGTCGATCCGGGTGTCTCGGGATGTTTCGTCGCGGGTCCCCAGGGCGCTCATATCGAGTGCACCCAGGACCTGGGAGCAGCGATCCAGGCGTTCAAACCCGACGTGATGGTGGATTTCACCAGACCTGACGTGGTCGAGGCCAACCTGCGTGTCGCCTTGGCTGCGGGCGTGGACTGTGTGGTGGGCACCACGGGGCTCTCCGAGGAGCTGCTGGCCGAACTCGCCGCGCTGGCGCCCGAGAACACATGCCTGTTCTTCGCCCCCAACTTCGCCGTCGGTGCCGTGCTCATGATGCAGTTCGCGGAGCAAGCTGCGCGCTATATGCCGCACGTCGAAGTCATCGAGTTGCATCACGACCGCAAGCTCGACGCACCCTCGGGCACGGCGATCCGTACCGCCCGCATGGTCGCCGCTGCGCGCAACGAGTGGCCGCAGACGCCCGGTGCGGAGACGGAACTCGCCGGCATGGAGGGAGCACGTGGCACCATGATCGACGGCGTCGCCGTGCACTCGGTGAGGCTTCCGGGGCTGGTTGCCCACCAGGAGGTCGTCTTCGGCGGGCAGGGGCAGACGCTTACCATCCGCCACGACACCATCGACCGGACGAGCTTCATGCCCGGCGTGGTGCTCGCGGTGCGAGAAGTGGGTTCTCGGTCCGGTCTGGTGATCGGGCTGGAAGAGCTGATGGGCTGAGCGTGAGTCGCGATGGATCTGGGCCAGCGGGCGAGGGGAGAGGCGTGACGCAGAAGCCGGAACTGCCGGGGGTGGAGCGGCCGGTCGTGGTGATGAAGTTCGGAGGCACCTCGGTGGCGACCCCCGAGGGCAGGGTCGCGATCGCCGCGCGCGTCACCGAGGCGCTCGAACTGGACCACGCACCGGTCGTGGTCGTCTCGGCGATGGGTCGGGCCGGGGCGCCGTACGCCACCGACACGCTACTGGGTCTGGTCGACGGCATGCCATCCGACAAGCGCGAGACCGACCTGCTTGCGAGCGTGGGTGAGGTCATCTCGGCGATCGTGGTCGCTCACGAGCTGCGTGGTTCGGGGATTCCCGCGACTGCCATGACCGGCCCTGAAGCCGGCATCTGCACCGATGGAGTGGCCGGCGAGTCGGCGGTGACAGAGATCCACACCGGGCCGCTGGCTGCAGCCATCGTCGACGGCAGCGTGCCGGTGGTCTGCGGTTTCCAGGGCATCTCGGAAGAGGGAACGCTCACCACGCTTGGGCGCGGTGGGTCCGACACCACCGCGTGTGCGTTGGGTGTCGCGCTGGGGGCAGATGAGGTGGAGATCTACACCGACGTCGATGGCGTGATGACCGCCGACCCGCGCACGTGTGATGGTGCCGCGGTGCTCGAGGTGATCCGAGCCGACGAGCTGTTCCAGATGGCTCGGCACGGCAGCCGGGTGGTGCACACGCCGGCAGCGGAGCTCGCGCTCGCTTCGGGTATGGCGGTGCGCGTGCGCAACACCTACTCGAATCACCCGGGCACGCTGGTAGCCGACATCGCTGCGTACCGGCCCTCCTCGGTGGCGACCGCCGTCACCCACACCTGCAATGTGGTGCGAATCCGTGTGGCGCTGCCCGCGCCCGAGGGCACGAGCGCGCACATGGCGGCCCAAGCTCGCGTCTACCGCGCCATGGCGGACGCCGGCGTGTCACTTGACATGTTCACCACCGTTGGCGAGACGCTGGTCTTCTCGGTGGCACGTGCAGCGCTCGAAGACGCGTGCGCGGTGCTGGGAGAGCTTGGACTCACGCACCAGGTGCATGCCGAGCTCGCGAAGGTCACGCTGGTGGGAGCCGGGATGCACGGGGTACCGGGTGTGATGGCCCGCATGGCCGGCTGTCTGGCCGATGCTGGCGTGAACGTGTTGCAGACCGCGGACTCGCACACCACCATCTCGGTGCTGGTGGACGCCGCGGACGCGCACAGGGCCGTGAGCGCGCTTCACGCAGGCTTTGAGCTGGACGCCTGACGGGCATCGGGTGTAACGGCGGCCACAAGGCGGTCGCGCTGCCGTTCGTGACGGCTGGGCAACGCATCTGTCCGCCTCGGCGAACACGTGCTCGGTATGGCACAATAGAGCAGGTAGATGACACACCCGCCGCGTGGGCTCGCGCCCGCGGCTCGCACGAGGGGCTTGAGACTCGATGACTACTCCGCGCTTCGGCCGGATGCTCACCGCGATGGTGACGCCGTTCACGGCCGACAACTCGCTCGACCTTCCCCGAGCAGCCCAGCTGGCCGACAGGCTGCTTGCGCAGGGTACCGACGCCCTCGTGGTCTGTGGCACCACCGGGGAAAGCCCCACGGTCTTCTACGATCAGAAGATCGAGTTGTTCCGAACCATCGTGGAGGTCGCAGGCGGCAAGGCGCCGGTGATCGCGAACGCCGGCGACAACTGTACCGACGATTCGGTGGAGTTCGCCCGCAAGGTGGTCGCGCTGGGTGTCGACGCGATCATGGCCGTGGTGCCGTACTACAACAAGCCTCCGCAGGAGGGGCTGTACCAACACTTCCGCGCCATCGCCAACGCGGTGGACGTGCCGGTGATCCTCTACAACATCCCCGGTCGCTGCGTCATCAACATGACCGCCGAGACCACCCTGCGACTCGCACACGACTGCGAGAACATCGTCGCGGTGAAAGAGGCCAGCGGCGACCTCACGCAGATTGCGCAGATCATCGACGGCGCTCCTGACGGGTTCGAGGTCCTCTCGGGTGATGACGAGATGACCCTGCCCATGATGGGCCTGGGCGGCACCGGAGTCATTTCGGTACTCAGCCACGTCGCGGGTCCGCGTTTCAAACAGATGATCGATGCTCAGGCGGCGGGGGATCACACCCGTGC
>CAYXQU010000176.1:0-4273 GCA_964467305.1 uncultured Eubacteriales bacterium | reverse complement strand
GCGCAGCGGCGCTATGCTCGAAAGCGCGCTGGTGGCGGGCATCACCTCCGGTGGCGGCGACGCGCTCGTGTGCGGCATCGTGCCCACGCCGGCGGTGGCGCTGCTCGTCCGCGAGCTGGGCGCGGACGGTGGTGTGGTCATCTCGGCAAGCCACAACCCTCCCGAGTACAACGGGATCAAACTCTTCAGCCGAGAAGGACTCAAGCTCCCTGATGAGCTGGAGGACGAGATCGAGTCGTTCACCACGGGTGAGCGCCACTGGGAGCGTCCCATTGGGGGCGCCATCGGGTGCATCGAGCATGTGGACGACGCTCTTGAGCGCTACATCACGCATGCCGTGTCGACCGTGAGCGGCGGGCTGAACGGGTTCCGCGTGGCGATCGACTGCGGGCACGGTGCCGCTGCGGTGGCCACCCCCGAGGCGTTTCGTCGGCTGGGCGCCACTGTCACCGCGATCAACTGCGAGTACAACGGTCTCGACATCAACGTCGACTGCGGCTCGACCGACCTACGCCCGCTGTCTCGAATCGTCGCCTCCGGCGAGTACGACCTTGGGGTGGCTCATGATGGCGACGCCGATCGGGTACTCGCCGTCGACGAGCGGGGTGCTGAGGTCGACGGCGATCAGATCATGGCGATCTGTGCCGCTCAGATGCATGAGACCGGTACCCTTGCCGGCGCATCGGTCGTCTCGACGGTGATGGCGAACATGGGCTTCGAGGTCGCGATGCGCGGCCTGGGTATCTCGGTGGTCAAGACCAAGGTGGGCGACCGTTACGTACTCGAGCAGATGCAGGCGATGGGTGCGAACCTGGGTGGCGAGCAGTCCGGCCACATCATCTTCCTCGACCACAACACCACCGGCGACGGGCTTGTCACCGCGCTGCAGCTTGCAAGCGCCATCGCGCGCTCGCAAGGGCCGCTGTCCCAGCTCACCAAGGTCATGGAGCGCTACCCGCAGGTGCTCGTGAACGTGCCGGTCGCCGACAGGACCCGGTTGGTGACGAGCTCGACGATCGCCGAGGAGATCCATGCTGCCGAGGCCCGGCTCGCCGATCAGGGCAGGGTCCTTGTCCGCGCGAGCGGCACCGAGCCGCTGGTTCGGGTGATGGCGGAGGCCTCCTCGGCGGAGCTGGCTCAAGAGGTCGTCGACCGGCTGGTCGAGGTCGTCTCGGTGGAGCTGGGCTGAGCGCGGGGACGACGCGGGGCTGGTACAATCGCACGGTGAGTGAGACCGGTGCCCGAAGGGCGGATCGTCTGCGGAAGGGGGAGTGCCGTACGGAGCTGTGACCGGCTATGCCAAGCGCCTGGACTGCGCGTCGTGCACACGCCGAGACGTGTGCATCGCAGTCGACGAGGAGAGGGTCTATCGAACTATTCGGCGGATGACCCTCCGGCCAGATGAGCCCGTGGTCGTGACGTTGCCGACAAACCCCTTGGGTGACCAAGGGAACAAAGCGGACAACGGATACAGGGCACTAGAAGACGCCTGTCGCCATCAAAGCGACCCAGCGCACCACCTGTGCGCGCGTCTGACTTCCTGAGACTGAAGAACACCTAACGAAGGGTGATCCCTATGTGTGGAATCGTCGGTTACGTTGGACCGAGAACCGCAAGCGATGTCTTGCTCAGCGGGCTGGCCAGGCTTGAGTACCGCGGCTATGACTCGGCGGGAGTGGCCGTGGTCGAGGGTGCGGAGCTGGCCGTTGTGCGCCGCGTGGGCAAGCTCGTCAACCTGCGCAATGCGCTTGAGAGCGCGCCGCTTTCCGGCAGCGCCGGCATCGGCCACACCCGCTGGGCGACGCATGGCAAGCCCAGCGAAGAGAACGCGCACCCCCATGCCGACTGCAGCGGCCGGATCGCAGTGGTGCACAACGGCATCATCGAGAATTACATCGAGCTTCGTGAGGAACTGCGCGCGACCGGTCACGTCTTGCGTTCCGAGACCGACACCGAGACCGTCGCGCATCTGGTCGAGAGCTACTACGACGGAGACTTGCCGGCTGCGGTTGCGCGTGCGGTCAAGCGGCTCGATGGAGCGTATGCGCTGGCGGTCGTGCACCTCGACCACCCCGAGACGATCATCGCTGCTCGCAAGGACTCCCCGCTGATCATAGGTGCGGGCGATGGCGAGAACATCGTGGCAAGCGACGTGCCGGCGGTGCTTGAGTACACGCGCGAGATCGTGTCGCTGCACGACGGTCAGCTCGCGGTGGTGACCGCTGACGAGGTCAGGGTCCTCGATCTTGCCCTGCGCTCGGTCGAGCCCGAGATGATGCACATCGAGTGGGACCTCGAGGCCGCCGAGAAGGGCGGATTTGAGGACTTCATGCTCAAAGAGATCCACGAGCAGCCCAAGGCCCTGCGCGAGACACTGCGTGGCCGCATGGTCGACGGCGAAGTACAGCTGTGCGAGCTTGCGATGACACCCGAGCAGGTCGCATCCATCGCGCGCGTGTTCATCATCGCGTGCGGCACGAGCTACCATGCCGGACTCGTGACCAAGGCCCTCATCGAGCAGTGGGCACGCATACCGGTCGAGGTCGCGGTGTCGAGCGAGTTTCGCTACAACGACCCGATCGTCGATGACGAGACGCTGGTCGTGGCGATAACCCAGTCCGGTGAGACCGCCGACACGCTTGCAGGTGTCAGGGAGGCGCGCGACCGTGGCGCGAAGGTCATCGCGATCACCAACGTCGTGGGCTCGCGCGTGACGCGCGAAAGCGACGGCGTCATCTACACCCACGCCGGCCCGGAGATCGGTGTAGCGGCGACCAAGACCTACACGGCCCAGATCGCGGCACTCACCGTTCTCGCCCTGAAGCTGGCGCAGGCCAAGGGCACGCTGGGCGCCGACCGGATCGACACCCTGTGGAACGAACTCAGCACCATTCCCGATGTCGTCGAGACCATCCTCGAGACCACGGACGGTTACGAGCCGGCCGCCGCAGCCTTCGAGTCCGCGACGAGCTCGCTGTTCCTGGGGCGCGGCGTGGGGGTGGCGGTCGCCATGGAAGGTGCACTCAAGCTCAAGGAGATCAGCTACATCCACGCGGAGGCCTACGCCGCCGGCGAGATGAAGCACGGCCCCATCGCGCTGATCACCGATGAGGTGCCGGTCGTCGTCGTGAGCACCCAGGGCCACACCTACGAGAAGGTCGTGAGCAACATCCAGGAGGTCCGTGCTCGCGGTGCGCAGGTGATCGCGGTCGCCACCTCCGGCGACGAGGAGATCAGGCAGCACGTCGAGCACGTATTGCACGTACCGCCCACTAGCGAGGTCCTCTCGGCGATCCCCGCGAGCATCCCGCTGCAGCTGCTGGCGTACCACATCGCCAAGACGCGCGGCTGCAACGTGGACCAGCCCCGCAATCTCGCCAAGTCTGTGACGGTGGAGTGAGCGATGGCCGTTTTGGGTCTTGGCGTCGACATCGTGGAGATCGATCGGATGGCGGCGGCTCTTGAGCGGCGCCCCCGACTCAAAGAGCGGATCTTCTCGGCAGAAGAGCGGCGTTACTGCGACAAGCGCGCCAGGCCGGAGGTCCACTACGCGCTGCGCTTCGCGGCGAAAGAAGCGGTCCTCAAGGCTTTGGGAACTGGCTTTTCGGGCATGAGGTTCTGTGACGTGGAAGTCGTACGTGAGGGCAACGGCAGGCCCACACCCAGACTCTCGGGCGCTGCCGCCCGGCGAGCCGAGGAGCTCGGCGTTGTCGAGATGCACCTGTCGCTGTCGTTCACGCACACCACGGCCGTCGCCTCGGCGGTCGCGGTGACCGAGGCGGCCAGGCCGCGCAAGGAAGAGAAGCTCGATCCCATGGCTGAACTCGCCCGCAGCTTCAAGGAGGCCAAGGCGATGCTCGACGACGTCGCCGGCGCATCCGGTGCTGCGGACGAGAGCACCGAGTAGCCGACGACGGAGATCAGGCGACACCTGGCTGGTGGATCCAAGAGGGGAGCACGCGTGATCCACAAGGCTCTCACCGCCAAGCAGTCTCGCGACGCCGAGAAGTACGCACTCGACGCCGGAACCTCGCTTGCGGCGCTCATGGATGCGGCAGGGGCCGCTGTCGCGCGGGAGCTCGAGAAGCGCGCCGCGACCGGTTCGGTGCTCGTGGTCTGCGGACCCGGCAACAACGGTGGCGACGGGTGGGTGGCCGCGAGGCTGCTGCACGAGCACGGGCGTCGGGTGCAGGTGGCGTCGCTTCGCGAGCCCGCCGAACTCAGCGGCATCGCGGGTGACGCCGCTCGTACGGCCCTCGGCGCGGGCGTGCCG
>CAYXQU010000175.1:3545-4294 GCA_964467305.1 uncultured Eubacteriales bacterium | reverse complement strand
ACATGAAGGTTCATCGCCGGGTCGCGTGGGCGATCATGGCGGTCACCGTCTTCCATGGCGCACTGGGCGTCTACTGGGTGGTGCGCGTCACGTTCGGCTGAGTTGGCGCCCTTCGCGCCCTTACCCGAGAAGGTCGCTTCACCTACAATGGCGGCGTGGCCGCCGCGCAGTCGCTTCGCTTCAGTGCTTCTCGCCGGTGTGGTGGCCCGGTCCGCGACGAGCCCAATCACAAGGAGTGACTCTTGACCGAGCCCGCCGCCCTTCGCCCCGATTCGCAAGGAAAAGTCCGCGATCTCTACGATCTGGGCGACAAGCTGCTGCTCGTCGCGTCGGACAGGATCAGCGCGTTTGACTTCGTGTTGCCCGAGACCATCCCGTACAAGGGAGAGGTTCTCACCAAGCTGTCGATCTTCTGGTTCGACCTGCTGGGCGATGTGGTCGCCAATCACCTGCTGTCGACCGATGTCGCCGATCTCCCTGAGCAGTTCGCAGCTCACGCCGAGTGGCTGCGTGGCCGCTTCATGCTGGTGAAGAAGGCCTCGGTCTTCCCGGTCGAGTGCATTGTACGCGGCTACCTTGCCGGCAGCGGACTCAAGGAGTACCAGGCCTCGGGTACCGTGTGCGGCATCGAGCTTCCCGCCGGCCTCGTCGAGTCGAGCCGGCTTGATGACCCGCTCTTCACGCCCAGCACCAAAGCCGAGATCGGCGATCACGACGAGAACATCAGCTTCGAGGTCGCGGCGCAGACG
>CAYXQU010000175.1:0-3535 GCA_964467305.1 uncultured Eubacteriales bacterium | reverse complement strand
CGAGCAGATGGTCGGGATCGTGGGCGCGGATGCCGCTTCAGAGCTGCGCGATAAGTCGATCGCGGTCTACTCGGCAGCGAGAGAGCACGCCGCGGGCCGCGGCATCATCATCGCCGACACCAAGTTCGAGTTCGGCATGGTGGACGGCGAGATCACGCTGATCGATGAGGTGCTCACGCCTGACTCCAGCCGCTTCTGGCCGGCGGACACCTACGCACCGGGAGCGTCACAGCCAAGCTTCGACAAGCAGTTCGTACGCGACTGGCTCGAGTCCACCGGATGGGACAAGCAGCCGCCGGTCCCGTCGCTACCCGCCGATGTCATCGAGGCCACCTCGGCGAAGTACATCCAGGCGTACGAGCTGATCACCGGCCGTACGTTCGAACCTGAAGGGGCTGCCTGACATGGCACGCAGATCTGCTGCGAACGAGCGCTACGGCAAGCACACCGCACCGTCGGGCAAGACCCGCAAGTCAGCTGCGGCGGCCAAGCCCAAGCGGGCGAACGCCGCTGCACCTGCAAAGCCCGCGAAGTCCTCGCGCACCGGCAGGCCCGCACCTGCCAAGCGCGAGCCGCTCGTCTACCACCCTGACACGCAGGAGTACAAGACGTGGCGGCGAGTGTGGTGGGGATTCTTGGGCGCGGCGATCGTGCTGACCACGATCTCGTGGTTCGTGATGCGCGCGGGAACCCAGTACCAGACCATCGGAACCGTGATACTGGGTCTGGGCTACTTCTCCATAGGTGCTGCGCTCTACCTTGACTGGACCAAGCTGCGCAAGATCCGAGCCGAGTGGATCCGCTCGGGCAAAGCCGCCGAGGCAGGCAAAGCTGCCGAGAAGGCACGCGAAGAGAAGAAGGCCGCCAAGGCCGCCGAGAAGCAGCAGTCGGCCAAGGCCGATGACGCTGCCGACACCGAGAACACCACCACGTCCTGACCGCGCACGAGAAGGGGAAGCGACCCATGGCGCGCTACGAGATCTTCGTCACCTACAAGACCGGCATCTTCGACCCTCCGGGCGCCACCGCTGAGCGCGCGCTGGCGAACCTTGGCTACGAGGGTGTCGAAAGCGTGCAGATCGGCAAGTTCATCCGTATCGCGGGTGATGTCGACCTAGCCGCTGTCACCGAGATGTGCGAGAAGCTGCTCGCCAACCCGGTGATCGAGGACTTCCGCATCGATACGGTGGAGGAGTAGGCCATGCGCTTCGGCGTCGTCATCTTCCCCGGCTCCAACTGCGAGCAAGACGTCATCGGCGCGTGCCGCTACCTGGGCCTTGAGGCCGAGTTCGTGTGGCACGGCGACACCGACCTGTCGCGCTTCGACGCGGTGGTGCTGCCCGGCGGCTTCAGCTATGGCGACTACATCCGCTGCGGAGCGGTCGCTCGCTTCAGCCCCGTGATGGCCGAGGTCGTCCGCTTCGCCGAGAAGGGCGGGCCGGTCCTGGGCATCTGCAACGGCTTCCAGATCCTCACCGAGGCACACCTGCTCCCGGGCGCGCTCCTGCGCAACCGCGGCCTGAAGTTCATCTGCAAGACGGCCGATCTGCGCGTCGAAGGCTCGTGCGACTGGCTGGATGTGCCGCAAGGCACGGTGCTGCAGGTGCCCATCAACCACAACGAGGGCAACTTCACCTGTGACGCCCAGACGCTCGCACGCCTGAATGACAACGGCCAGGTCATCGTGCGCTACTGCGAGCCCGACGGGTCGACCGCTCCCGGCGGTAGCGCCCCCAACGGTGCACTCGACGACATCGCCGGCATCTGCAACGAGCGCGGCAACGTCTTCGGCCTGATGCCGCACCCCGAGCGCGTGGTGGACCCGATCTCCGGCGGCACCCATGGCCAGCCGTTCTTCACCACCGTGGTACGCAAGCTCGCGGAGGTGGCGGGTTAGTGCACGGAGACGTCACTTTGGGTGGTCCGGTGTGGCTCGCGGCCACGCTGCTCATCCTCGTCACGGTCGCACTCAACGTGTTTGTGATCGCGGACTCGCTGCGTCCTGCTCGGCGGGCCTCTGCCGCGGCCCGGCTGCGCGAACCCTGGTGGATCTATCCCATGATCGCGTCTGACTACCTGATCTTGCTGCTTGTCGTGCAGCTCATCCCGGGGTTGCAGTTCGCGGCTGCGATCGCCGCACTCGCATCGCCACTCGCGCTTGCGCTGGGTATCACGTACCTGCTGCGCGTGGTGTTCCCCCGCACCGACGCCATGCCAACCATGGCCCCGCCGCCGCACTCTGACTCAGGAGATGCCTCGTGACTGTGAACGACCTCGCCCCGGAACTCGCCCCTCAGCTTGCCCAGGAGCTCGGGCTCAAGCGCGATGAGTACCACAAGATCGTCGAGATCCTCGAGCGCGTTCCCACGGTGACCGAGCTGTACATGTACTCGCTCATGTGGAGCGAGCACTGCAGCTACAAGCACTCGCGTAAGCAGCTCAGGAACTTCCCCACAGACGGGCCCGCAGTGCTGCAGGGCCCAGGCGAGAACGCCGGTGTCATCGGTGTGGGTGACGGCTGGGCGGTCGCGTTCAAGATGGAGTCGCACAACCACCCCAGCGCGATCGAGCCCTATCAGGGCGCGGCGACCGGCGTGGGCGGCATCATCCGCGACATCTTCACGATGGGCGCGCGGCCCATCGCCTCGCTCGACTCGCTTCGCTTCGGCACGCTGGACAAGGCGCGCCAGCGATACCTGTTCGAGGGTGCCGTGGCGGGCATCGGTGGCTACGGGAATTGCCTGGGCGTGCCTACCGTGGGCGGCGAGGTCTACTTCGAGGAGGCCTACGAGGGCAACTGCCTGATCAACGCGATGTCGATCGGGCTCATGCGCGAGGAGAACCTGACCCGCGCCGTGGCCAACGGCCCCGGGAACTTCGTGCTGCTCATAGGTTCGACCACCGGCCGAGACGGGATCGGCGGAGCGAGCGTGCTCGCGAGCCAGGAGTTCGACGAGCGTGCCGAGGACAAGCGCCCCGCCGTTCAGGTGGGCGACCCGTTCGAGGAGAAGCTGCTCATCGAGGCGTGCCTCGAGCTGCTCGACAACAAGCTGCTCGTAGGCTTGGGTGACTGCGGCGCGGCCGGCCTGACCAGCTCGCTTTCCGAGATGGCGTCGCGCGGCGGCGTAGGCCTCGACATCGACGCGGCGCTCGTGCCGCAGCGCGAGCTCGAGATGAAGCCGTTCGAGATCATGGTCTCGGAATCGCAGGAGCGCATGGTCGCGGTGGTCACGCCGGAGCTGCTCGACGCGGCCCAGGCGGTCTGCGCCAAGTGGGGCCTGCGCTCCACCGTGATCGGCCAAGTCACCGACAGCGGCCGCTTCGTGGTCCGCAACGGCGACGAGATCCACGCCGACATGCCAGCTGCCACGCTTGCGCATGATGCTCCCATCTACGACCCCGAGGCCGTCAGGCCCGCCTATCTCGACGAGCTGCAGGCGTTCGACCCGTTCGCCGAGCTCGATCTGCCGGACAGCCCGGAAGCGATGGCTGAAGTCCTCCTTGGCCTGCTGGCCAGCCCCAACATCTGCTCGCG
>CAYXQU010000174.1:0-4304 GCA_964467305.1 uncultured Eubacteriales bacterium | reverse complement strand
GTGGGAGGGTGCTTCGCGGGTGGGGTGGCGCTTCGATGCCGCGATCATCGACGGTGCGGTGCACTCCATCGCCCGTACCGACGTCAAACTCACCGGCGTCTTGCAGGCGGTCGACACCCATATCATCGACGGTGCGGTCAACACCCTTGGGGAAGGCGTGCACAAGGCGGGCTCGATCCGACGGCTCCACACCGGCAACCTGCAGACCTATCTCACTGTCTTCGTGGTGGCTGCCGTGATTCTCGTGTTGGTGCTCGCGCGATGAGAGGACCCATCGGAAGATGACAGATCCCCTCACAGCCCTGTGGCTCATGTCCCCACAGCTCATTGTGGCGCTGACCGGCGCTGTGGTGCTCGTGGTCGACCTCGTATGGATGCGCCCTGACGGCCGCCGAGACGATGGTGCGCCGCATCTCGCCCACATCGGCATCGCCGGACTGGTGGTTGCGGGCGTGTTCGTGGTGGCCCGTACGGGTGGGTCGCAGACGATACTGTGGTCGACGATCACCGTCGATCCCCTGACCGTCTTCTTCGAACTGCTCTTCATCTTCGTCGCGATCGCGATCCTGCTGATGTCCGCCGAATCCCTCCCCGGCTTCTCGGACGCACCCGCCGAGTTCTACACGCTGGTGATCTGGTGCACGTTGGGCAACATGCTTGTCGCCCCGGCAAGTGAGCTGTTCACCCTCTTCCTGTGTCTGCAGCTCACAAGCCTGCCGCTCATCGTCCTCATCGGCTATGCGAGAAACGATCCGCGATCCGGGGAGGCCGCCCTGAAGTACCTCGTCATGGTGCTCGTGTCGACCGCGCTGTTCCTCTATGGACTGTCTTTGGTCTACGGCGGTTTCGGCGTCAGCGGCATGGAGGCCATTGGCGCGATGGGTAGCGCCGAGCCGTTCTCGGCGATGGTGATCGCGGGGCTCGTGCTCATGCTCGCCGGCTTCGCGTTCAAGGTCACGGCTGCGCCCTTCCAGTTGTGGGTCCCCGACGTCTACCAGGGCGCTCCCACGCCGGTCACCGCGTTTCTGTCCGTGGGATCCAAGCTCGCCGGCTTCGCCTTGATCATGCGCTTCTCGGTGGTGGCGTTGGGCGCTCACGAGGGTATGCACGCGATTCTCGCGGTGCTGGCGGTCGCCTCGATGCTGATAGGAAACCTCGGCGCGCTGCAGCAAGACGACATCAAGCGCCTGCTCGCCTACTCCGGCGTCGCCCAGGCCGGCTACATCCTCGTGGGACTGTCCGCCATGAGCGTCACCGGCATGACCAGCGTGCTGTTCTACCTCGCTGCATACGCACTGGCGAACCTGCTGGCGTTCGTCGCGGTCATCGCGTGCACCAGCGCACTCGGTGGCTATCACATCGGCCGGTACAAGGGGCTCGTCGCCCGCTCACCGCTGGCGGCGTTCGCACTGACGGTGGCGTTGCTGTCGCTGGCAGGCCTGCCTCTCACCGCCGGGTTCATGGCGAAGTTCTACGCCTTCCTGGCGGCCGCGGAAGCCGGTGAGTACGTGCTCGCGATCATCGCGGTGGTCAACGCGGTCATGGCGTTCTACTACTACCTGCGCATCGTGTGGAACCTCTACGTGCAGGAGGAAGAAGGCGAGCCTTTCTCGGTGTCGCCACGCATGGCTTTGCTCATGGTGGTGGCGACGACCGGTGTGGTGCTCGTGGGCGTGTGGCCCGGACCGCTGCTCGCCGCCGCACACCGCGCAGCGGAGGCGCTGTTCGGTATGTGATCGGCGGGGCGTCGTCGTGCAGGAGTAACGTTGCGGGCCGCAGCTACTGCGAGAGCTTCCTGGTCAGAACCTCGTTGACGACCTTGGGGTTGCCCTGCCCGCGCATCTCGCGCATCACCGCGCCCACGAAAAAGCCCATGACCCCGGTCTTTCCGCCACGGTAACTCGCGACCTCATCGGGGTTGGCGGCCAGCACGCGGTCGATCACCTCTTCGATCGCCGAGGTGTCGGAGACCTGCTTCATCCCCTTGAGCTCGACGATCGCACCGGGAGCATCGCCGGTCTCGGCCATCTCGGTGAAGACGACCTTGGCCTGCTTGCCTGAGATCGTCCCGTCATCGACGAGTTCGACGAGCTCGGCGACCATGCTCGGAACGATCCTACTGTCCACGACACTGATGCCGTTGGCGTTCAGGTACGCCGAGAGGTCGTTGAGCATCACATTGGCGATCGCTTTGGCCCGGTCCCCTCCGGCGAGGCCCACTGCGGCCTCGAAGAACTCGCCCATGTCCATGTCCGCCGATAGGACCGTCGCGTCGTGATCCGGGAGTTCGAAGTCGGAGATGAAGCGCGCACGCCTGGCGTCGGGCAGCTCGGGCAGCCGCTCGCGGATCGCGTCGATGAACTCGGTGCTGAAGTGGAACGGCACCATGTCGGGCTCAGGGAAGTACCGGTAATCATGCGCCTCTTCCTTGCTGCGCATGGAACTCGTCCGTTTCGCACCGGCATCCCAGTGGCGCGTCTCCTGCACGACCTTCCCGCCGCCTTCGATTTCCTCGGCCTGGCGAACGATCTCGTATGCGAGCGCGTCATGCAACGACTTGAACGAGTTCATGTTCTTGACTTCGGCCTTCACGCCGAACTCGCTCTCACCGCGCCGCCTCACCGAGACGTTCGCGTCGACGCGCATCGAGCCTTCCTCCATGTTGCAGTCCGAGATGCCCAGAGTCAGCCAGATGAGCCGCAGCTTCTGTGCGAATCGGCGCGCCTCTTCCGGCGTACGGATGTCAGGCTCGCTCACGAGTTCGATGAGCGGCGTACCCGCGCGGTTGAAGTCGACCAGCGACTTCGTCGCACCCGCGAGCCTGCCCTCGCTGCCACCCACGTGCACCATCTTTCCGGTGTCTTCCTCGAGATGGATGCGCGTGATACCGATACGCGCCGCGTAGCCATCGTCGACCACCGTCACGTTATCCGCGGTGCTGACGTCGAGCCGCTGCCCGACCGCGGCTCCGTCGACCTCCACGGTCACGGATCCATCGGCGCAAAACGGCAGGTCATACTGAGATATCTGGAAGTCCTTGGGCATGTCGGGATAGAAGTACTGTTTGCGATGGAACAGCGACTCGGTCGCGATCTCACAGCTGGTCGCGAGCCCCGCGAGCACCGTCTGCTCGATGGCGAACTGGTTGGGCACCGGCAAGGCACCCGGCAGCCCGAGGCACACCGGGCACACCCGCGTGTTGGGCTCACCGCCGAACGCGACCGGACAGCCGCAGAACATCTTGGTCCTCGCCGACGTCAGCTCGGTGTGGATCTCCAGTCCGATGACCGGCTCCCAGCGCTCCAATACCTCGAGCAAGCGATCCTTCGACATTCGTGGCGGCTCCCATCGGTGCAATGCGACACCAACGCCCCTTCAGGGCGCTGGCGATTCGGTTTGAGGCGTCGTGAGGATTCTACCTGACACGGCGGGTATGTACTGACCCGAAGCTCTCGATTCCCGTATTCACGAAGGGACGGATCATGGACGACTCGGTTTCCCTTGCTGACAGCGCGCCCGCCGCAGATACCAGCCCTACCGCCACACCCGTAGCACAGAATCTCGATGCGAACCTCTCGGCGATGGCCTCCGCCCATGCCACGACGCTCAACACCATGGGCAGCGCGGTGGCGATGGCACGCACAGAGACGCTCAACACGACCGGATCCGCGGTGGGGCTCGCGCAAGTGGGCGGCGATGCACAGGTGCGGCTCTCAGCTGTACCGCTACTGATCAGCCAAGGCGACGCTGAGTTCCGCCAGTCGTACTCGAGCGCCTTGATCGCATCGAATGCGGTGTCCGTGTCCCAAGGTGGTGCGCCGTTGATCGCCGGCCGAACGGTCGACATCAGCCAAGGTGGCGCAGTGGCGATCGTAGCCGGCGAAGCACGGGTCGCTCGTGGCTGGATTGGGATGCTCGTCGCCAAAGACGCCCAGCTCGCCGAGGACACACGCGTCGTCTTCACCACCAAGGCCGCGCTCATCGTGGCCGCAGCGTTGCTCGGTGGCTTCGGGCTTGTGGCGCTGGGCCTGTTCTTCGGTGCGCGCAGGCTCGCCCAGTGGCGGCCCACGCTGTCGCTGCCTTGGCGGAGTTAGCCGGCGCCACCCGCCATGGCTCGCTCGCTGTGCGAGGCTACTTGGCTGCCGCCCGGCTGACCATCACGACCACCGGGTAGCCGCGCTTGGTGGCTTCGCCAGGCGCAGGGACGCAAGGGAGCAGGGGCGCAGGGGGGCAAGAAGGCTCCTCTGCTTCCCTGCTCCCGGACTCCCGTCCGGCCCACGCCTCCTCTGCCCTCTTCGTTTACC
>CAYXQU010000173.1:0-4326 GCA_964467305.1 uncultured Eubacteriales bacterium | reverse complement strand
GACCTCGTCTGCGCCGACCAGCCGGGCCCCGAGAGGCAAGTACATGGTCATCGACGACACGACGAACACGGGTGGCTCGACGCCGAAGTAGCGCCTGATCACACCATCGGTCACCTGGTCGTAGCGGCCACCACCGATCCCGTGTATGAACAGGTCGGCACAGAACATACGAACGAACAGCGTCAGCGCGAGCGCCTTGGGGACGATCACCAGACCCGAGTCGGCCAGCGCCTGAGTCGCCGCGACCGGATCGGCGGGCAGCGTGATCACTGTCTCCCCTTCGGCCAGCAGCGTCACTCCCGTCTGTTCCACACCCGCCCACACCGGCACCCGGCGTCCTTTGGTGACCAGCCACAGCGGAAGCTCGAACCGAGACGCTTCTGTCGCGAGATCCGGGAACGGCTGCGCCGCGGAACGCGTGCGGGTACGCTGCCGGTACGCGTCGAGTTCGCTGTTGTAGTCGCGTACGAACCGCTGAGCATCGAGTGCGAGTTCGACCACGAACCCAGCGAACTCTCGCGAGGCACAAAGCGACGTCAGCATGACTTCAAGGTAGCCGGTGCCCGCGGACGCCTCATACCTGCGCCGGGCGATCGTGAGCAGCTCCGCGAGATTGTGGGCGTCGGTGGTGGCGTCTTGCAGGTGCGCGCAAAACGCCGAGAAGTGCCTTGCGATCGCAGGAGCGCTCAGCGTCGAAAGTGCCTGCATCGTCGCCGAGCAGAACTGCTCGATGTCGCGTGCACGGGGAACCGGCGCCATCGCGTAGGACGACCCCTTGGTACCCAACGCGAGGTACTGCCGGCACCTGGTCACCACCGGGGCGGTACATGGTGACGTCAAGGAGATGTGATCGAAGCCGTCCGTATCGACGACGACATCGATCGCCTGACAGCCCGACGAGCGCGCAAGACCCTCCAGTTCGAAGTCCTTGACCCAGACTCCGGGATGGTAGAGCTCCGGCTGGTGGCCCGTCATCGCAAGCGGTGCGTCGGGATCGTCCGCCCCACGGACTTCAACCCCCAAGCGTGCCGAGAAGCTCGAAGCGGCCCGCAACAGCGACGTGCGAACAGCGCGCCGGTAGCGGCCCACCGGCACGCCCGCCACGTCGAACGTCCACCCCGCCGCAGCGGCCCTGTTGGCGTGCATGAGGTCGATCCACTCGCTGCGCGGCGGTCTCTCGACCAGTTCCCCGTGTCCGGCGGGCACTGTTGGACGCGTATGTGCCATCAGGTGACCGGAGCCGTCTCTATAAGACCACGTCGGGCCCGGAAAGGGCGATGGGTTCGAGCGCGAAGAACGGCTCCCCGGCGGCGACGCCCCCCAGCGCGCCCCACATGCGAGCACCATCACCAACCCGGCCGATGAGATCGCTGTTCGCCGGGTTCGCCGCGAACTGCGAGCGGTACATCGCGAGCGCCTCGAGCTTCACCGACAAGTGATCGCTCACGTCCACGATGAACGACGGCTGGGCGATGATCCGCTGGTGCACCGCCACGTAGCGAAAGACGCGCGGCGGATAGAACGGCTCGTGGGGCAGGTCGGTCTTGGTGAACTTGCTGTAGAAGCGCGCCGCGAGTGCGATCTGCGAGGCCGCTATGTGATCGGGATGGGCGTCGGTGGCAAACGGGATGAACAGCATCCGGGGCCGCAGGCGCCTGAGCACGCCGGCAAGTTCGTAGCGCGCCTCGACACTGTCGAAGAGGTGTCGATTGGGCTGTGTGAGCGTGATGCGCTCAGCGCCCAGATGATCAGCAGCAGCCCTTGACTCCTCGGCACGCTTCTCGACGGTGCCGAAGGGCGTGGGCTCTCCGTTGGTCAGATCGACAATCGCGACACTGCGGCCTTCTTGGCACATCTTGGCCACGGTCGCGCCCATCCCGATCTCGACATCGTCGGGATGTGCGCCCACGCAGACAGCATCGAAACCGGCTGCTTCGCTCACTTCGTCTCCAAGGCTCGGTTCCACACATCAAGGTAGTGACTATAGCGTGCCTCGGGATCATCAAGCGGCCCGCCGAAGCTGCGAGTCTGATCACAGTAGATGCGCGCGACGGGAATCTCGATGACGCGCAGCCCCTTGAGCCAGGCTTTCGCCCAGAGCTCCAGGGGCATCGCGTAGCCCGGCTCCTCAAGCCTGAGACCGGACAGGTCTGACATGCGGTACGCCTTGAACCCGCAGAACGCATCGGTGATGCCCCAACCGGTGACCTCGTTGATCAACGTGGTGACGCGCTCGTTTATCTGCCGGCGGTCCTTTGGCGCGCTTCCCACTGACTCGCTGCCGGGCAGGTACCGAGATCCCGACACGATGGCGACCTCACCGTCCAGCGCGTCCAAGAACGCAGGGATATGGACGGGCTCGTGCTGACCATCACAGTCCATCGTGATGAGCCGGCTGACCCCCAGCTCCCGCGCGACGTCGAAGCCTATGCGCAGCGCGCACCCGTATCCGCAGTTGTGATCGAGCCGCACCACCGCGATGTCAGAGCGCCGGGCGAGCACCAGCGGGGTGTCGTCGGTCGAGCCGTCGTCGATCACGATGACCTCACCCGGGTAGTGCTCGCGGACCGCATCGAGCACTGCATCTATCGTGGTTGCCTCGTTGAACACGGGCATCAGCACGGCGTCACGCACGGCGTCCTAGCCCTCGCTTCCGCGGTTGCCCGGATCGCCGGCCTCTCGGGCCTCGAGCACACGATAGCTCGACGACACGGTCACCTGATCACCAAGCATGCCCTTCACCGAGCAGTACTTCTCCTCGGAAAGCTCGATGGCCCTGGCCACCGCCTCAGGCTTGACGTTGAACCCGGTCACCACGTACTCGACTTCGATCGCCGAGTAGATCTTGGGGTACTCATCGGTACGCTGCGTGCCCACGACGTTGATCTCGATGCCCCGGATGTCTTGACGCTTCTTCTCGAGTATCGAGATGACATCCATGGCGGTACACCCCGCCAGCCCGTGGAGCACGAGCTCGACGGGCCTGATGCCCGAGCCCTCGCCTCCGTACTCGGGACGCGCGTCCATCACGATGCTGTGGCCGTGAGCATCCGTACCAACGAACTGCCGGCCGGCAGACCATCTGACTCGTGCGGTATCCATGTGTCTCCTCGTCAACGACAGCGGGCCTGTCTCCAGGCCCGCCACTGCACCTACTGCTGTCCGGCATGGCGGCTACAACGTGCGACCGACCATCGCCGCCAGCTCGCGGGGGTTCTTCGCCTTGCTGATGACTTCTTCGTAGGTGACTTTACCCTTAGAGAGCAATACCTTGAGATGCTGATCGAGTGTCTGCATCCCCAGCTGGGCGCCACCTTGGATGATGGTCTCCATCTGGTGCGTCTTCGCCTCGCGGATCAGGTTCGAGATCGCAGGGATTCCCAGCATGATCTCCATCGCCATGACCCTGCTCCGACCGTCGGTCGCGCGCAGAAGGACCTGCGACAAGACGCCCTCGAGCGTGTTCGAAAGCTGCATACGCACCTGCTGCTGCTGATGCGGCGGGAAGACGTCGACCACACGGTCGACGGTCTCCGGGCCACCAGTGGTGTGCAGGGTCGCGAGCACGAGGTGGCCCGTCTCGGCCGCGGTGATCGCCGCTGAGATCGTCTCGAGGTCTCTCATCTCTCCCACGAGGATGACGTCAGGGTCCTGACGCAAGACGCGCTTGAGTGCCGAGGCGAACGAGTGGGTGTCCTCGCCGATCTCGCGCTGGTTGACCAGTGACTTCTTGTTGCGGTGCATGAACTCGATCGGGTCTTCCATGGTGATGATGTGGGAGGCACGGGTCGAGTTGATGTGGTCGATCATCGCTGCGAGGGTGGTCGACTTGCCCGATCCCGTGGGACCGGTCACGAGCACCAGCCCCCGCGGACGGTCGGCCAGGTAGCGGCATACCTTTGGCAGGCCCAGCTCGTCCATGGTAGGAATCATGATGGGGATGACGCGGAACACCGCACCCATCGAGTTGCGCTGCTGGAAGACGTTTGCCCTGAATCGCGAGACGCTGGGAATCGAGTAGGCGAAGTCGAGTTCGAGTTCGGTCTCGAACCGGCGCCGTTGCTCCTCCGAGAGCAGGCTCATGATCATCTCGGTGGTGTCGCGCGGCGTCAGCGGCTTGAGGTCCTCGACCGGGATGATCTCGCCACGCTGCCGTATCGCGGGAGGACTGCCCACGGTCAGATGCAGGTCCGAGCCACCGCGCTGCAGCATCAGCCTGAGCAGGTCATCAATGTGCGGCACGCCACCGCTGTCAGGAGCCACCGAGTTGTTCGATCCGTTGTGAGGAACCGGCATGGGCGCCCCATAGGACTCAGGGACCGCGGC
>CAYXQU010000172.1:0-4326 GCA_964467305.1 uncultured Eubacteriales bacterium | reverse complement strand
GCGACGTCCCACGCCTGGAGCATCGCGTCGATGGCCTCCGGGCCGCCCTCTTTCCCGACGAACGCGTCCGAGACCACCAGCACCGTCTGCGACCAGTTGCTCTTCGCCGCGGTGTCATCGCCCACGACCTTCGCTCCGCCCTGCTCGGCAAGGGTCACGAAGGGTTCGGGCAAAGCAGCGGCCTTCAGTTTGCCCGCCATGAGCAGCTCGAAACGGACGGGCGGCTTCTTGACCTCTTCGACCTTGAAGTCGTCAGCCGCGACGCCGGCCTCGCTCATCAGGCCATCCAGCACGAACTCCTGAATCGTCGCCGACGAGGTGCCTACCGCAATGCCCTTGAGGTCAGCCATGCTCTCGGCCTTGCTGTCCGCCGGAACGACCACGGCGAAGCGGCCCTGGCCTTGGTCCGCACCCAGCATGACCGTCGCAATCGTGTTGGGTGCACCGCCGGCCTCGAGGTTCGCGGCAGCGATGATGTCTCCCATGAAGGCGTCGATGGCGCCCGATGCGAACGCGGCGTCGCGCTCCTGCGCGCTTTGGAACAGCACGATCTCGACCGACTCAAGGCCATTTGTCGCGAAGTAGCCCATCTCCTCGGCGACCCAAAGCGGCAACGAGTCCTCGGTTGGCAGCACGCCGATCTTCACCGCAGCGGGCTTGACGCCTTCGGCGGGTGCGGCAGGCTCTTGCTGTGGTGCAGCGGCGCAGCCGCTCAGTGCCACCGCTGCCAGCAGCGCAGCAGCGATCATGACGCGCGCGAGAATGGCGCGACCCTTCATCGACGTGCTCCCTTCATCGTGAGGACTACTTCGAGGCCGTACAGACGGCGCGGCGAAGGCGGATCTCGTCGCGCACCGGAATCGCCGAGAAGCCCGGCGTCGCTGAGCCGAACTTATCGGCGATCTCGCCCACGCCCACCTCGTAGATCGTGAACCCGTGTCGCTGGTAGAAGTACAGCAGCGGGATGTCGTCGTTTGTCGTGAAGGCCCTGAGGAACGGCAATCCTCGCTTCATGGCAAGCTCGTCGGCGGCCTTGAGCAGCGAGGCGCCCACGCCGGTTCCTTGGTATTCGGGATAGACCGAGAGGAACACGATGTTGGCCTCGCCTGCCCGAACCGCGATCGACAGCAAGCCGGCAAGGTCGCCGTCGGTCTCGGCCATCAGGTTGAGCGAGTCGAGCACGTCGAACGTCGAGCCCCACGCGTCAACCACCGTCTCGCCCAGCGCGCGGTCGCAGATCGTCTCCACCGCTGCACGGTCTGCAGCGGTCGCGGTGCGCACCGAGAAATCCACCTTCTCCTTCGCCGTATGGTCACCGCAGGTGACCGTCATGCGGGCTTCGCCCACCGGCAGATCCTTGTCGCACGAAGGGCAGCGGTAATGCGGGAATGGCAGGTCGAACTCGGCGATCATCGGGCATCTCCCGTTTCATGAAGTGTGTGACGGCACTCTGAACCCTACCAGTTATACCGTGTTCGGGGTGCGGTCGGATACTATCGGAGTATGCACTCAGTCAACCTACTCGCAGACAGCCCCGAAGCGCTCGCGGCGCTCGCACGCGTCGAGGTGCTCTATACCGATCTCGACGGCACCCTGCTTGCCAAGGGTGGCTGCGTGCTGGCAGATGCTGTGGGCGGCCCCTCGACGCGTGTCGCAGATGCGATCGTCGCGCTCAACACAGCCAACGTCACCGTCGTCCCCATCTCGGGACGCGGACGCCTGCAGCTCATCGAGCTCACGCGCCTGCTGGGGTGGCGAGACTTCATAGCCGAGGCAGGTGCCATCATCGTCCGAGGAGTGGGCACGCCCTCGGCGGCCACGATCACCTACAACAACGGCCAATGGCCAGGCGGCCCGGTCGCAGGGTCCGGTGAGACCCCCTACCAGGTGATCGCTCGCTCCGGGGCCTACGAGCTGCTCCAAGAGCGTTTCCCCCGGCTGGTCGAGTACCACACGCCTTGGCACGAGAACCGCGAGTCCACGCATCTGCTGCGGGGCTGTATCGACGTGGCACAGGCCCAGCACGTCATCGACTCGGTCGAGCCGCCTGTGGGCATCCTCGACAACGGTGTGGTGCGCAACCCCGGAGACCTGGACTGCGGGGACCGCCTGCCGCACGCGTACCATCTGGTGCCCAAAGGCGTCAGCAAGGCGCAGGCGATCGCGCTCGATCTCGCCGCCCGGGGGCTCACCCGCGAACAGGCGGCAGCCATCGGCGATTCCGCCACCGACATCGAGATGGCAGATGCAGTGGCCGTCATGGCCCTTGTCGACAACGCGTTCGAGAGCAGCGGCGTGCAAGCCGAACTCGAACGCATCGAGCGCAGCAACGTCTACAAGACGTGCTGTCAGCGCGGCGAGGGCTGGGCTGAGTTCGCGCGCACGTGGCTGACGGCACGAGGCGAGTATGATGGGTGAATCACGCCCTTTCCTGAGCTCGATGGAGCCTCTCCACTCACATGCCGCATAGGACCCACCTGACGACCGTCCGCGTCGCGAGCGCCCTTCGCGACGCGTTCTCGGGTACCCGCTACACACGCACCGATCTTGGCCACGACGTGGTCGCCGGCGTCACCGTGGGCATCATCGCGATCCCCCTTGCCATGGCCCTTGCCATCGCGATCGGTGTCCCGCCGCAGTACGGGCTGTACTCGGCGGTCGTCGCCGGTGCGGTCGCTGCACTCACCGGTGGCTCGCGCTTCAGCGTGACCGGCCCCACCGCGGCATTCGTCGTGATCCTCGCCCCGGTGGTGCACCGCTTCGGCCTCGCCGGCCTTGCCATCGCGACCATACTCGCCGGCGGCCTTCTCGTGGGGTTGGGCGTCGCACGCCTGGGTCGCATGATCGAGTACGTGCCCGAGCCGGTGACCGTGGGTTTCACCGCCGGCATCGCGATCGTACTCGCGGTCCTGCAACTCAACGACCTGCTGGGGCTGGGAATCACCGAGATGCCCGAGCACTTCTTGGGCAAGGCCCCTGCGCTCGTGTCGGCACTCCCGAACATCGACTGGGCTACGGCCGCGGTGGGACTCGTCAGCTTGGCCATCGTTCTCGCGTGGCCTCGGGAGAAGTTCGTGGTGCCCGGCCACGTCCCCGCGCTCGTGGTGGGCGCGGTGCTCGCGATCCTGCTGGCGCGTGCCGGTCATCCCATCGACACGATCGGGTCACGCTTCACCTACCTGCTCGCAGATGGTTCGGTCGCCCACGGCATTCCCCGTGCTCTCCCGACTTTCGCATGGCCGTGGACCCTGCCGGGTGCCGGCGGCAAGCCGTTCGTGCTCTCCTACGAGTCCGTGAGCGCCCTGCTTCCCGCCGCGCTGACCATCGCGATGCTCGGAGCGATCGAGTCGCTGCTGTGCGCGGTGGTCCTCGACCGCTCCACCGGTACGCGGCACCACGCCAACGGCGAGCTGGTGGGCCAAGGGCTTGCGAACATGGTCGCACCGTTCCTGGGCGGCATCACCTCGACCGCCGCGATCGCCCGCTCCGCTGCCAGCGTCCGGGCCGGGGCGCGCACACCCATCGCCGCAGCAATCCACTCCGGCGTGGTTCTACTCGGCATCCTGGTGTTGGGGCCGGCACTCGCCTTCCTGCCAATGGCGTCGATGGCGGCGCTGCTTGTGAGCGTCGCGTGGCACATGAGCGAGGCTCCTCAGGCGGTCAAGCTGGCGCGCTCTGCACCTACTGCAGATGTGCTCGTCTTGGTCACGTGTCTGATCCTGACGGTCTTCACCGACATGGTGATCGCCATCGCGGTGGGTATCGTGCTTGCCGCCTTGCTGTTCATGCGCGACAGCTCTCGCTTCACCCAGGTCAGGGACATCACCGCAAACGACCGGTACGTGCGCATCCCGCTCTCCCCCGGCTGGCACGTCTACAAGATCGTCGGCGCATTGTTCTTCGCTGCTGCCGAGCGGGTCTTCTCGGAGATCCTTGAGATGCTCAGCGACGGCGACAACGTGATCCTCTACGCCGATGCCGTGACCGTGCTCGACGCCGGCGGCACCGGAGCCCTCGAGCGGTTTCTCGACGAATGCGATGCTCGGCACATCAACGTGCTCGTAGCTGACTTGCAGGTGCAGCCCCTCAAGGCGCTCACAAGCTGCAACGGCGGCGTCACGTGCGGCCGCCTCACGGTGACCGATACGCTCGATGAGGCGCTGGAGTTCGCCAGAGGCTAGTCCTTGTCGCACTCCTGCGACGGGTGTAGGATTCGAGTGCTGGGCGCGTGCAGGCACGTGTCCGGCTTTGACAGCGAGAGGAACGCGCTTACGTCCGTTACGGTGCGGCTCCTGTTCGAACACAGGCCACTGCCCGGAAATGTCG
>CAYXQU010000171.1:1858-4343 GCA_964467305.1 uncultured Eubacteriales bacterium | reverse complement strand
GTCGTCGATGACGATGAAGTCGTTGCCCAGGCCGTGCATCTTCGTGAATGAGATCTCCACGTCGTCTGTCTCCCTTCGTGGATGCTTCAGCTGTTCCAGTCTATCGCTTCGCATGCCGCCTCGTAGGCCTCCTGAGGTGACATCCCGGTGACATCCAGCCACACCACCCGGGGGTCGCCCCGAAACCAAGTGAGTTGCCGTTTCGCATAGCGCCGAGAAGCCATCTGGATAGCCTCGACAGCCTCGGCAAGCCCAGCGCGGCCCTCGACAACCGGTACCAGTTCCTTGTACCCGATAGCCTGCTGCGCAGTTAGTGCATCCCGGAGACCACGGGACAGAAGCGTGTCAACCTCGGCAAGGAGCCCTCGCTCGATCATAGCGACGACGCGCGCATCGATCAGATCGTACAAGGCTGCCCGATCCATGGTCAGCCCCAGGAACGTAGCAGGGTAGATACTCCGTCTCTCCGAGAACCCCGCCGCCTGGGCCGCATAGGAAACGCCCTGGTCCGCCATCTCGAGCGCTCTGACGACCCGCCGGACGTTGTTGACATGGATGAGCTCCGCGGCGGCGGGATCACGCGAAGCGAGAAGCTCGTGCAGCGCCTCGGGGCCCTGCTCTGCGGCGAGGTTCTCGTAGTGCTCCCGGTGCTCGTTAGCGACCTGTTCGCCAGCCGGGAACTCCATGGGGTCGAGCGCAGCTCTCACGTAGAGCCCCGTCCCCCCCACCAGTACAGGGATCTCGCCTACCTCGGCGATGTGGGCGATGGCCTCGCGCGCCGCTCGCTGGTAGAGCGCCGCCGAGAACGGCTGCCCGGGGTCGACCAGGTCTATGCAGTGGTACGGCACCTTGCGCTCAGCTGCAGGTGTCTTCGCCGTGCCGATGTCCATGCCGCGATAGACCTGCATAGAGTCGGCCGAGACCACCTGCCCGTGGTGGCGCGAGGCGAACTCCTCGGCAAGGGCGGACTTCCCCACGGCGGTGGGCCCCACCACGGCGAGAACCGCCTTGGGTACGTGAGGTGCTGCTGTGTGCTGAGCTCGGATCGACTGCATCGCCTAAGTGTAGCGGTCGACTCTGAACCGCTCGAAGGCACAATGCTCACCTTGATCGATGTCTGCTTTGTGCATCGCGATGCGGATCTGGGTCTCCACGTCGTCGACGCCCTCGAGATCGGGTAGCAGGAGTCCCCTGCGCCAACCACTCGACACGATCACCCCGTAGTGCTTCGGATCGAGTTCATCGATAGAACACGACTCGGGCGCATGAAGGACGTCAACCTTGATGTCCAGATCAGCAAGCTCGTCGGGTCCAAGCGGAGGGAACCGCGGGTCGTGCATCGCGGCCTGAATGGCGTTGTGCGCGACCTCCTCGGCCAGTGTGGCTTGCACGGGCAGGATCGTGCCTATGCAGCCGCGCAGCAACCCGTCTCGGTGAAGCGAGACGAAGGCGCCGGCTCGAGCGGGCAGTGTGGTGTCAACGAGGGCCACCTCATGGGGTGCGGAGTCTGTGCCCAGGTGCGACTCGATGACCCGGCGCGCGAGTGCGACGATCTCTGAGGCATCTGATCCGGGCATGCCACCTTTCGAGCCCCCTGCGCTGATGTCCATGTCGTAGGCCTCGAGTGCACCAGAACCAACGAGCGCCGTCAGGTAACCCACCCCCCACGGACCCTCGTACGACAGCACACGGGTGACCACCGGATCGTCGCAGCAGAACCCGCCCAACGTGATGATGGAGCGCAAGCCGCACTCTCCCCCTGCCTCGACAAGATCCGGTGCAAGCCCCATGAGCTGTGAGAACCTGCCTTGCTCCACCAAACCCACGATTGCGGCGTCAAGGCGCGCACCCTTGGGGTCGTAGCCGGCGGGCGCATCGGGGGTCAGCCGGTGGCTCAGGTCTCCGCTGGCTATGAACGCAGTGCGCACGTTGAGGGCGGCAGAGGCGTCAGAGACGATGCGACCGAACTCGCGATGCATCTCGTTTCCCAGGTAAGAGAGCGACAGGACGACAAGCCTTCGAGTCGCATCCGGGTCGATGAAACTCAGTGGAACGATGGTCGCGTGGTCAAGCCACCCTGGCCGCAGCCGATCGTTGGCCGCGCGGCCCATGACCGGTATCCCGGCCTTGCGCGCACGCCGGGCGATCTCTTCAGCGAGTTCGGGTTCACCGGCCCAGCGGTACGTCTTCCGGTCACCGAATTGCGTGAGATCACCGGCGAGTTCAGCCGAGCCATCGATGACGAAAGCGTCGGTGAGCGCAGGTGCATGTGGCGAGATCACCACGAGCACCTGGGGATCGAAGCGCTCGAGGGCCCGTCGGACGGTGTGCAGTGCATCCAGGCTCGCTGATGCCTCCAGAGCGCGGCTACCGCCAACGGCCGGTACGAAGATGGGCGGATGCGGGACCACCGCTCCGAACACCGTGCTCCCCATCCGACTCCACCTCCCACCGCATGTGGGGCGACGTCACACGCCCTATGAGA
>CAYXQU010000171.1:0-1848 GCA_964467305.1 uncultured Eubacteriales bacterium | reverse complement strand
CTATGAGAGGTTGGTACCCAGCTCGCCATCGAGGAACCACGTCTGCGCGTCGGTGATCGTGACCGGGAGGATCCGGCCCCCGAAATCGGATGCGGTGCTGCCAGCGGGAACGGGCACATGAACCACCTTGTTGCCCGGCGTCCGACCTGTGAGGACCTGCGGGTCACGCTTGCTCGGCCCTTCGAACAGCACGTCGGCCTTGGTTCCCACCAACGCCCGGTTGCTTTCAAGTGCATAGCGGTGGACCAGCTCGACCAAACGGTCGAAGCGTGGCTGGGTGACCTCTTTGGGTACCGCTCCATCCATCGATGCGGCCGGCGTACCCGCCCGTGGGGAGTAGATGAAAGTGAACGCCTGAACGTAGCGGGCGTATCGCACCACATCGAGTGTGTGTTCGAAGTCCTCCTCGGTCTCCCCGGGGAAGCCCACGATGATGTCGGTCGACAGCGCGAGGTCAGGAATCGCCGAGAAGAGCCGGTCGACCAATGCCAGGTACGACTCCTTGGTGTACCCGCGGTTCATCCGCTGCAGCACCCGGTTGGAGCCCGACTGAACCGGCAAGTGCAGATATGGTACGACCGCAGGGATCGTCGCCATCGCCTCGATCGTCTCATCGGAGAGGTCCTTGGGATGGCTTGTGGCGAAGCGGATTCGCTTGATGCCGGTAGCCGCCACCTCACGTAGCACCCGTGCGAAAGCGGGCTCACCGAACAGGTCTCGCCCGTAGCTGTTCACGTTTTGCCCCAGCAGCGTGACCTCGACCACGCCCTGCTCCACGAGACACGCCACCTCTGCGACGATGTCGGGAAGCGGCCGGCTGCGCTCGCGACCCCTTACGTACGGGACGATGCAGTAGGTGCAGAAGTTGTCGCACCCCACCGTGATGGGGACCCACGCGTGCCACGGATGCTCGCGCTCGGTGGGCAAGTCGCTGGTGAACTCCGTGCTCTCCTCAAGCACCTCGATCTGCGGCAGGCGTTGAGCGGCTGCGCTCTCGAGCAGAACGGGCAGACGCGATACGTTATGGGTACCGAAGACCACGTCGACGTGGGGCAGCTGATCGAGAAGGCGCTGACCGTCGCGCTGTCCGATACACCCGCCAACCGCGATGAGGGGCCCTCGCCGACCGCCGGTCTTGAGCGCCTTGAGCGATGCCACCTGTCCGCGAAGCCGTTCGTCGGCGTTCTCGCGTACGCAGCACGTCATGAAGACGATGACGTCGGCATCGCTCTCGGTGTCTACGGGGGTGAGCGACATCGCGCGCAGCAGGCCTGCGACGCGCTCGGAATCGTGCTTGTTCATCTGGCACCCGAAGGTGCGAATGAAGTAGGTGTTCATGGAGCAGGGAGTGTAGCACTTCCGCACCACACGAAGTGCGTCTAGCTGCTACGGGCACCCGCCCGCAAGAATGCTGCGACGTCCTCCTCAGGTATGGCCACGCTGCCCAGCAACGGGTTCGGCGCACCCGGCCCGTGGTAATCGCTGCCACCCGTCGCCAAGACGCCAAGGCGCTTCGCGATCGCCGCGTAATGCGTCTGCTGCTCGAGACTGTGGTCGGCATGGTAGGCCTCGACGCCGTCGAGCCCGGAGGCGACCAGCTCATCGAGCAGATCGTCAAGGCCGCTCACGCCGGGATGCGCCACCACAGCCAGACCACCTGCGTCTTTGATGACCGCGATAACGCGGGCGGCATCGTTGGCGGCCTTGGGCACGTAGAACCGTCGCCCCCTACCTATCAGGGTGTCAAACGCGCCTGCGACGTCTCCGGCGTGTCCGGCACCCACCAGGGCGCGCGCGATGTGGCTGCGCCCGATCGCACCGCCAGCCGCGGCTTGCTCGATCTCGTCG
>CAYXQU010000170.1:0-4345 GCA_964467305.1 uncultured Eubacteriales bacterium | reverse complement strand
GGGATGAAGAGCGCCAACAGCACCCCGGCGAACACGGTCATCTTCTTCTTGTGTGGCAGGTTTCTCAGGTACATCTGATGGGGCTCTCCCGGTTCAGTGCGTGATGGATCGGATGGTGCGCGCTGTCGTGCGGTCGTGCGTTGGCCCAGCAGGTCAACGAGCGTTGATGGCGCGTACCAGCCGCAGGAACTCGGCCCGGTCGGCTTCGTCCAGTGGCGCCAGCAGCTCGTCCAGACGCTTGCGCATCGCCATGTTCGCCTGCGCCACCAGCGTCGTGCCCTGCGCGGTGAGCCTCACCTCGACCACGCGCCGGTCGAAGTCGCTTCGAGTCCGCTCGACCAACCCGCGCTCCTCAAGACGATCGATGATCCCTGTGAGCGAGGTCTGGGACGTCTGGGAGCACTCGGCGATCTCGCTCATGCGGCGGGGGCCGTGCGCGAGGGCACCCAAGACCCAGTACTGCTGGCGTTGCAGCCCCTCAAGCGGTCCCGGATGATGCATGTCTTTGATCATGGCATGCCAGAGGTGACGCAGCTCGTGCAGAAGATCGGCCAGCTGCTCTTCTTGGCGCTTGGGTTGGGGATTCACGCAGATACTCCATGTAGAAGATAGTTCACTACATGGAGTATATCACTCCTGCCGCCCGTGTCACCAGTTCTTGATGTAGTAGCGGCAATGCTTGGAATCCGGACACTCAGACGGCACGTCCTTGCGCTCTTCGACCCAGACCTTGCCCTCGACAAAGCACCAGCAGCGAACACGCCGCTGGGGGTCTGTAAGGCGGACGTCGTAGATGTCCTCTTCGACGTCTTGCTCCCGCCACCACATGCACTTCCCCCCAATCGGAGAGAACGCGTCACCCATCGGTGCTCCCTTACGCTCGGCAGCCATCGTGCGCCGGTCTCACGCCGCATCTCGCACCACCCTCCGGTGCCCGATGCCCGTTCTCGCGCTCGCAACAAGAGGCGCTCACGGGGATACGATACAGTGAGAGAACCAAAACGCCACCGTACAGGAGGAAGCATGGCAGTCAAAGACGGAGACACCGTACGCGTCCACTACCGTGGAACGCTGAATGACGGCTCGCAGTTCGACTCGAGCGAGGGGCGCGATCCACTCGAGTTCGAGGTGGGATCCGGTCAGGTCATCCCAGGGTTCGACGCCGCCGTGCGCGAAGTCGCGGTGGGAGATACCACGACGGTCACGATCGCTGCATGTGACGCTTACGGCGAACGCAGCGAAGAGGCGATGCAAACCTTCCCCATGGACTTCTTCGGCGGCCAGGTCCCGGAAGTGGGCTGGGCTGTCGAGCTGCAGGATCAGGAAGGTCAGCGGGTTCCCGCAACGGTGGCCCAGGTGACCGATGAGACGGTGGTCCTGGACTTCAACCACCCGCTCGCCGGAAACGACCTGACCTTTGAGATCACTCTTGTGGAGGTTCTGGAGTCGTAGGCCACAAGGTCTGTGTGATGGGCTCCGAAGGGCCGGTGTCGCGTTGCGGCGCCGGCCTTTCGTCGAGTGTGGCGGAAAGCCGGTAGCCGTCGCGGCCCGAGTTCTTCATCCGGTACATCGCGGCATCCGCCTGCGCCAGCAGGGACTCGGGATCGCCCACACCGTCCTCGGTCATCGCCACGCCCACGCTCGCGGTCACGCGCAGGACGCGCTGATCGAGCTCGAACGGCTCGGCGAACAGGCCCACCACCTTGCGGGCGACCGCCTCAAGGTCTTCTCGGGAGTCCACCGAGGGCACCAGGACGGTGAACTCGTCACCACCCAGTCGCGCGACAGTGTCACCCGCTCGGGCGAATCGCTTGAGCCGCTGTGCGACAGCGACCAGCAGAGCATCGCCCAGCGTGTGCCCGAAACGATCGTTGATGGGCTTGAAGTCGTCGAGGTCGAGGAAGAGCAACCCCACCTGCTTGCGGCTGCGTCGTGCGTTGGAGATGGCGACCTCGAGCCGGTCGCGCAGCAGTTCGCGGTTGGGCAGCGAGGTGAGCCCGTCGTGAAAGGCCATGTGCCGGATGCGGCTCTCGGTGCGCCGTTGTTCGGTGACGTCGTTGAAGAAGGCGGCACCCTTGCCGTGATGGGTCTGGTAGAAGTTGAAGTCGAGCACGATCGGACCGGTCTGGTGATCGTACGAGACGTCTCTGACATGACAGGTTCCGCCTGAGAGCGCCACCTGCCTGATCTCGAAGATCGTCGACGGTGCAGCGAGCGGTGCGACAACCGACTCGAGCGGTCTACCCATCAGATCTTGGGCATCGAGGCCCAACACCAGTGATGCGGCGAGGTTCGCGTTGGTAAGGATAAGGCGGCCGTCGACCGGATCCACCTCGAACGCGACCGCGCCGAAGGGAGAGTTGTCGATCACGTTGCGCAGTCGTTGTTCTGATTCCTCCCGCAGCGCCAGCTCTTCGCGCCCGCGCTCACGGATACGCCCGTAGCCCCTGGTTGCCGTGAGCAGGATCGCCACGAACGCGACAAGGTACACGAAGAAGACGATCGCGGTCGACACGGGAGTGTGCTCGACGGCGGCCTCAGGCATGAAGCCGCGCTCCATCGCAAAGGCCATCACACCCAGATTGAGCCCCAGTACGGCAGCGGCCACGAGACCGGCTCGGCTGCTGACAACCAATCCCGCGAACCCGATGATCACGAAGAATCCCACCGCCGCGGGTGCGACCAGACCGCCCGCGGTCCACACCAGCGAGAGGTGACCAAGGATCATCGCCAGCAGCAGGAACCACGCGGCTGCGCTGACACGCCCACTCCTGAGCAGCCCCAGCAGGATCGCGCCCATACCCATGGTGACCACGGCGATCGTGACCCACCGCATGGTGTACTGCGGCAGGATAGGGATCAGCATGAGGCTGAACGGGATCGCGGTGAAGAGCAGGGCGAGGCCAAGTCCGCGCAGCAGGCGGCGCGCCGTCTCCGGCTCGCTGACAAAGAGCGCTTTCAGTACCGAGGAACCCCCACCACCGTCCAGCACCGAGCAACCCCCATCGTATCGGTCGAACGCCGGGACCAATGGTACAGCGGTCGCTTCACTTCGTGCACACCGAGAGAAGCGAGCAGGCCTGCTGCCCGCGTCACCGGCCGCGCGAAGCCAGCGCCCGGACCGCCCGCCGCAGCGGCCCGTAACGGAAACGGGCCACCGGCACTAACACACGTCCGAAAGCCGAGCGCGCGATCAGCCCAACGCTCATCGGGCGTGTCCGCACACCCCAGTCGCGATGCCACGGCGTGTCGCTCATCAGATCCACGACCCGGATGGCGGATGACTCGAAACACCGCTGCAAGGTGTGCTCGAGCAGCAGGTTGCCGGGTGCGAGGCGCGCATACCCTTCGTCGTAAGCGATCTTGTGGATCTCGTAGGCGTCCCCGGTGATCGTGCACAACTGCGATGCCACCACCCGACCATCCACATAGAGTGCGTTGATCTCGCACCGGCCCTGTGAGGCCATGCGTCCGGTCCATTCTCGGTACCACGCGCAGGCCTTGTCGCCGGTCGAGATTGGTCGACCGTGTGGATCAGACGCCTTCCAGCCCGAAGCTTCGAGCTGCATGAACGCCTCAAGCTCCCTGGCGATGGAGTCGCCATCTGTGGCGCATAGGAACTCGACGCCGGGCGTGGCAGCGAGCTTGTTGCGCGCCTTGCGCAGGTTGCCTCGGAAGTTCTTGCGCAGACCGGCCAGGTACTCCGCGTAGCCTCCCGTGGTCTCGATGTAGTCCCACGCACCTTGCGGCCTGACCTGCGCCACAAGCGACGCCGATGAGACCGTGGAGTTCCACACCGCCGAGTCTGATGGCAGCGGCCCCACCACCAGAAGCGGCCCGCCCAGCCCGTCGCCACGCATCGCCTCGAGAACGAGCGGCACGCACTTCTCGGCGGCCTGGTCATCGGCGGCTATGACGTCGCCAAGCGGCCACTCCCAAGGCCATGGGATGCCACGGAGGCGCATCGGCACGAACAGCGACCTGTCAACGCGGCGCTCGACAGCGACGATGGCGCAGGCAGCGCCGTCGCGCATCACCACATGGAAGCGCAGCGTCGCGGGCTCGGGCGCAAGGTGGCGTGCGTAGGCGAACGCTGCATCGTAACCGTGGTAGGCGCGGGAGAAGGGGCGGGCGGACTCAAGGGGTCGCCACAGTGGCTCGATCGTCTCCAGCCCGTCGATGCCCTCGTACGTTGTGACGCTCCACGCCGGAACTGACACGGCCGCTCCCACAGCTGATTGACAACCTGGATCCTTGGATAGTGAAACCCGCAAGCCTGAGCCTGCACCCCATGGTACGAGAAAGGCCCCGCCGGTGGGCGAGGCCTTTCGTCATGTTCTTATGG
>CAYXQU010000169.1:0-4357 GCA_964467305.1 uncultured Eubacteriales bacterium | reverse complement strand
CGCGACGAATCGAGGTCATCGATCTGGGTCTGCATGAAGTCCCTGCGCGACCTGAGCGCCTCGAACTCCTCCATCGCCACCGGGTTGACCGGACCGAGGTTCGCGATGCGCTTGCGCAACGCATGCCCGCGGTCCTCGGCGACGCGACGATCCTCGAGCGCCGGAGCCGACAGCGCGGTCTCAAGCGGAATCCCCAACTCCTCGACGATACGACGTACCGCTTGGTTCACCTGGATCTCCAGCTGACCCTTGCCCACCCGAAGGTCGCCCATCGCCTGGTTCTTCTCGTCTATCTCCGCCTGAGCGGCGCGGACGGCGTCTTGGGCATCGTGAATCGTCGCACGCAGGGACTCGGAGTCGGCCTGCTCGAAGCGCGCGCGGTCGCGCAGCTTCATGGCCCAGTGTTCCGCACGTTCCTGCAGCTCGATGTAGAGGTCGTGAACCGGCTGGATTCGCTCGCGCAGAAGCTCGAGCGCCTGCTCGGTCTCTCGCGAACTCACGACCGTCTCCTCAAGCTCCTTGAGCTCGGCGGTGATGGCGTTGACCTGGCGCTTGAGATGCACCTCGCGTTCGGAGACGGTGGCGATCTCCACCTGACAGGCACTGAGCCGCTCGGAGACGGCGCTCTCTTCTCGGAAGCGCAGGTCACGCTGCTCGCTTGCGACGGCGAGCTCCTCTTCGAGGCGGTCGATGTCGGCCTGCGTGGCCTCGATGGACTCCGCGAACTGGGCGATCTGCGGGCGGTCTTTCGCTGTGCGATCCACAATGTCGGCGATGCGTCGCTCCACACCCTGGGTCTCGTTGTCCAGACCCGTGAGCTGGGCCTCAAGGCGCCCGACGTCCTCGAGCAGTGAGTCGTGTTCACCTTGGAGACTCGCCATCTTCTGCGACAGCTCAAGGGCGTCTTGCTGCGCGAGCGAGAGCGCCTCTTCGGCCGCGGAGGCCTCGGATTCCGCCTCGCCCACCTTGGCGGTGAGTGCGACCGACTCATCGTGCAGCTCGTTGATGCGGCGCTTGCGCGTGAGCACGCCCTCGGTGTCAGAGACCTGCGTGCCCAGGGTCAGCTTGCCGTTGGGCCACACCACGGCACCATCGACGGTTGCGAAACGCGCGCCGGACGTGTCCGCCTTGCTTGCAGCGATGGCGGCATCCACCGAGTCGACCAGGTACACATCGCCCAGAAGGGCTTCCACGGCCTCGGCGTTGCTCGGGTCCACGCCAAGCTCATCGAACAACCGCGTCCCGGGCACGCCGGCAGCGGCCTTACGGGCCCGCATGCCCTTGCGGACGATCAGCGAGACCTCGCCGGAGGTCTCGGAACTCACCGCGGCGGCGATACTCGCAGCCGCTCCATGGTCCTCGACCAGCAGGCCGAACAGATCCGCACCCAGCAGCCGCTCGACGAGGGCTTCGTACGTGGCGGGTGCCGAGATGACTTCGGCGAAGGAGCCGATGAGCCCGGGAAGGTCAGATTGCTTGCTGATCGCCCACGCCAGCGCCGGCGACGCAGACTCGAAGGCACGGTCGACCTCCTCGAGGCCCCGCGCCTCTGCACGAGCGGCGGCGAGCACCTCTCGGTGGGCGTCGAGCTCGCGGCGGCGGGAATCGAGCACGCGTACGCGCTTGTCGACGTCAGAGTCGGCCAAGGCGACATCGCGCTTTCCGCGTGCGAGCTGGGCCTGCAGTGCCTCGAGGCGCGAGCGGCGGGCCGACAGCGTCGACTGGGCCTGCGTGCGCTGCTCGCGGAGCTGCCCGGCACGCTCTTCGAGGAGCTCGGTCTCAAGCGACGACGCCGCGAGAGCCTGTTCGGCCTTGACCGAAGCAGCGCGCTCGTCTTCGAGCGACTTGCGCGAGCGTCGCAGCTCCCCGCTGAGTCTCGCGAGCTCCTCGTCGGCGGCGACGCGGGCCTTCCTGCCGGCCTCGGATTCGCGCCGCAGGGTGTTGAGCTGCCCGTAGAGGGCCTTGAGGCGTACGTCGGTCTCGCCGCGCTCGGCGCTCAGGTGCTCGAGCTCGCCACCGCGCGTCGCCGCGCGCGTCTGCGAGCGGTGCAGCTTGGCGCGCAGGTCACTCAAGCGCGCGACGAGGTTCTTGCCCTTCTCCTCAAGCAGAAGCAGGCCCGAATCGAGGCGCTCCAGGATCGACTGCATCCTGCGCCTTTGCTCGGAGAGGTCGCCTACGAACAGCCCCTTCTCCTCGAGCAGCGCCTGGAACTTCTCGAGCTCGCGTTCTTTCTCGGCAAGGCGGAAGCGCGAGAGGTCGACGTCGGCATCGGCCTCCTTCTCGGCTTTGGTGAGCTCGTCCCACTGGCCTTGGAGCTCGCGAAGGTCATCGACGGCAAGCGAGGCCTCGATGTCACGCAACTCACCCACAAGATCGGCATGGGTCGCAGCCTTGTTGGCTTGGCGCTCGAGCGGCCTGAGCTGCCGGTCGATCTCGGTCGCGATATCTGACGCACGCTCAAGATGCCCGTCGAGGCCGGCGAGCTTGCGCAAGGCACGCTCCTTGCGCTTCTTGTGCTTGAGGACGCCGGCTGCCTCTTCGATGAGCTGACGGCGTTCCTCGGCACGCGAGTTCAAGACCTCATCGAGGCGGCCTTGGCTGATGATCGAGTGGGTATCACGGCCCAGACCGGAGTCGTGCAGCAGGTCTTGGACGTCCATGAGGCGCGCGGGCGCCTGGTTGATCAGGTACTCGCTGTCACCGGAGCGGTACATACGGCGGGTGATCGTGACCTCGGTGAACTCGAGGGGCAGCGTGCCGTCCGAGTTGTCGAGCACGAGATCGACCTCGGCCACTCCCACAGCCTGACGAGCCGAGGAACCCGCGAAGATGACATCTTCCATCGCGGTGCCGCGCAAAGACTTGGCGCTCTGCTCGCCAAGCACCCACAGCACCGCGTCCGAGATGTTCGACTTGCCCGAACCGTTGGGGCCCACCACCACGGTGACCCCGGGTTCCAGCGACAGCACGCTGCGGTCTGCGAAGGACTTGAAGCCCTTGAGTATGAGCGACGTGAGGTGCACGGTCCCCCTTGCGAAAAGCGCAGGTCGGCAGGGTCATTCCCGCAGCGCGGATGCGCGGGTCAGTGTAACACAGCAAGCAGGCCTTCCAACCACGCGAACTAGCTCCCGATCGACTCCAAGGCGGCCTGCGCGGCGGCGGCTTCAGCCTCTTTCTTGGAGCGCCCCGAACCGGTGCCGAGAACGACCCCTTCAACCTGCACGACCGACGTGAAGACGCGGTCGTGGGGCGGCCCTTCGGCAGACAAGACGCGATAGGCGACCGTCTCGCCACGGGACTGGACGAGCTCTTGGAGCACCGACTTCGGATTCTCCGGAGTCAGCGCGGCGTCTTCGCTGATACGAGGCCCCAGCGTCTCAAGCACGAAACTGCGCGCCACCTCGATCCCGGCGTCGACATAGAGTGCGGCGACCAGGGCCTCGAAGGTGTTCTCGAGCGCAGACGCCATTCCCCTGCTGCCCGTACCCTTCTCGCTCTCGCCAAGAACCAGCGCTTCGTGCAGCCCCATCTGTGCAGCGACCTCGGAGAGCACCGAGCCCGACACGACGGAGATCTTGATGCGGGTCATCCCGCCCTCGGTCATCGTCGGGAACCGCCGGTACACCTCTTCGGCCACAAGAAAGCCGAGAATGGAGTCGCCCAGGTACTCGAGCCGCTCGTAGTACAGCGACGGGTCTTTGCTCTCGACCGCAGACGGATGAGTGATCGCTCGGCGCAGCAGCTCGCGGTCCTCAAAGGTGTGCGCGACGATCGTCTCGGCAAGGCGCATGCGAGCCGCAACGTCCTCGGGAGCCTGTGTGGGCCGCTTGGTACCCATGGGTGGACTAGGACCTCGCGAAGATCAGCGTCGCGTTGTGTCCGCCGAAGCCAAACGAGTTGCTCATCGCGACGCGAACCTCGGTCGCGCGTGCGGTGTTTGCGACGTAGTCCAAGTCGCACTCGGGGTCTTGGTCGGTGAGGTTGATCGTGGGTGGGATCAGCCCATGCCTCATCGCAAGTACGCACGCCGCCGCCTCGGCCGCTCCGGCGCCGCCCAGCATGTGTCCCATCATCGACTTGGTGGAAGACACGAGCGGAACATCGCTGCCGAAGACGCCCTTGACCGCGTTGGTCTCAGCAAGGTCGCCCACCGGGGTCGAAGTGCCGTGAGCGTTGATGTAGTCCACATCCGAGGGTGCGAGGTCGGCCTTGGCCAGCGCTGCGGTCATGGCGCGCTTGGCGCCGGAACCGTCGGGCGCCGGTGCGGTGATGTGGTATGCATCTCCGGTGGCGCCGTAGCCCACCACCTCGGCGAGCACCTCCGCGCCGCGATCCTGGTTCTCGAGGAGCTCGAGCA
>CAYXQU010000168.1:2682-4359 GCA_964467305.1 uncultured Eubacteriales bacterium | reverse complement strand
CTTCTTGGACGGTCAGCACACACTTGATCGTGGGGCGCGGCGATCCGCTTTCCACGATCCGGCGGCTCGCGTCGATGATCGCCGCGATGCCCGCCTTGTCGTCAGAGCCCAGAATCGTCTCCCCCGCCGAGAAGATGATGCCATCGGCCACGACCGGCTCGACCCCTCGACACGGCTCAACACAGTCGAGATGCGCCGACAAGACAAGCGTCTGTGCGACGTCGCCCTCGAGGGTGGCGAGCAGGTTGCCGGTGTCAGACCCCGTCAGCGTGGCGCTGTCGTCGAACGCGACATCGAACCCAAGCTGTTCGAGCGCCGCGGCGCAGTACGCCGCGCAGGCCGCTTCCTCACCCGAAGGGCTGTCGATACGGACCAGGTCGAGAAAGGTCGCCAGCAGCCTGTCAGCAGACGCGGCGGAGTCCATCTTACGCTCCTCGGCTGTTCTTGTAGGCGACCGCAGCGCCTATGAAGTCCCGGAACAGCGGGGCCGGGCGCGTGGGACGGCTCTTGAACTCAGGGTGACCCTGGTTACCGAGGAACCACGGGTGGTCCTCGAGCTCAACCATCTCCACCAGCTTGCCGTCCGGGCTCACACCGCTGATGACCAGTCCCGCGTCGATCAGCTGCTGGCGATAGGCGTTGTTGACTTCGTAGCGGTGACGGTGGCGTTCGTAGATGACATCCTCGCCGTACGCCGCCCAACCTTTCGTATCCGGCGTGACCTTGCACGGGTACGCGCCCAAGCGCATGGTACCGCCCATGTCGTCGACGCCTTGCTGATCGCGCATCAGGTCGATCACCGGGTGCTCGGTGACCGGGTCGAACTCGGCGGAGTTGGCGCCCTGTAGCCCGGCAACGTGGCGAGCGAACTCTGCGACAGCGACCTGCATTCCCAGACATATCCCGAAGTACGGAACCTTGTTCTCACGCGCGAACCGGGCTGCTCGAATCTTGCCCTCGACACCGCGGATACCGAATCCGCCGGGAACCAGGATGCCGTCGAACTCGGCCAGCGTGGAGTCGACCTCCTCGGGAGTCAGCGACTCGGCATCGACCCACTGCACCCGCACGGTGTGATCGTGGAATATGCCCGCGTGGTCGAGGGCCTCGTTGACGGAGAGGTAGGCGTCGGGCAACTGCACGTACTTGCCTACCAGCGCGATGCAGACCTCGTCTGCCAACGATGCAGAGTGGTCCACGAACGCGTCCCACTCGGCAAGGTCGGGTTCGCCGCACTCCAGGCCCAAGCGATCGATCACCATCTCGTCGAGCTGCTGCGCTCTCAGGTTCTTGGGCACCTCATAGATGCTCCGAGCGTCCTGCGCCGAGACGACCGCAACGGGGTCGACGTCGCAGAACAGTCCGATCTTGCGCCTGATGCCGGCGTCGATGGGTCGGTCGGAACGGCACACGATGAAGTCCGGCTGGATACCGATCGAGCGCAGCTCCTTGACCGAGTGCTGTGTGGGCTTGGTTTTGAGCTCGCTTGACGCCCCGATCCACGGCACGAGTGTCACGTGGATGTAGACGACGTTGTCGCGGCCCTTGTCCTTCTTGAGCTGACGAATCGCCTCAAGGAACGGCAATGACTCGATGTCGCCCACGGTGCCGCCCACCTCGGTGATGATCACGTCGGGCTGGGTCTGCTCGGCGAGGCGGTTGATCCGGTCCTTGATC
>CAYXQU010000168.1:0-2672 GCA_964467305.1 uncultured Eubacteriales bacterium | reverse complement strand
GGATGACCTGAACCGTGCCACCAAGGAAGTCGCCATGGCGCTCTTTGGCGATCAGGGTCTGGTAGACGGAGCCAGCGGTGACGTTGCAGTCGCGCGTGAGCGACTCGTCGACGAATCGCTCGTAGTGCCCCAAGTCGAGATCGGTCTCTCCGCCATCGTCGGTCACAAAGACTTCGCCATGCTGGAACGGCGACATCGTACCGGGGTCGACGTTGAGGTACGGATCGAGCTTCTGGATCGTAACCTTGAGGCCTCGCGACTTGAGCAGGCGGCCAAGTGATGCCGCAGTGATGCCCTTGCCAAGCGACGAGACCACGCCGCCCGTGACGAAGATGTGCTTTGCCATGTGCTGATTCGTCCCTCTCGCCCGTGCCGTGACTGTTGTGTTCCCAGAGCCGATTCTACTCGTGGTTACCCTCCGAGTGACGACTTGATTTCCCCGAATCCTCAGATCCGGTTTCCGCCGTGAGCCTGCCAAGCCCATCGAGCCACGACAAGACGGGGCTCGAAGCGATCACTCTCGAGAAGCTCACGCGTTCACTGGCGAGGTTCAAGGCGAAGACCGCCACCAGATACGCTACCAGCGCCCAAAGCGGCAGCCCGGCCACGATGAGCGTTCCCGCGACCGCCCCCATGGGGTTGGCGCCGGCATCGCCAAGCATTCCCCGCTCCCCCACGTCATGGGGCCAGATCGCGACGACCGGCCCGAAGACGAACACGCCGAGAACGGCGACTCCCGTGGCCGCGAGAACCAATGACGCGCCGGCCTCAGGCAGGGTGACTTGCGACCCGTAGACGACCACCCCTGCAGCCGCGAACACCGAGTAGACCTTGAGCGCTCGACCGGGTCTCAGGTCGAAGAGGTTCAGAAGATTCGACGTCAGTGCCACCGCAGCCCCCGCCAGCGCCACCACCGCAGCCCAGATGGTCGAGAAGCGCTCGATGTCAGACGCCCATGGCGCGATGTATGAGAGCAGCGCGGCCACGACGAGCGACGAGAGGCCTATCCCCAGCAACTTGAGCCCGCCTGTGGTCAGGCGCCCGTGGAGCATCGCCTTGATGTGCCCCTTGAACCCCTTTGCCGCAGAGGTCCCGTATGCGTCATCGATCAGCCCCATGGCGAACGCGACAAGCGCCAAAGCGCCGAGAACCGCTAGGACCCCCAGCGATTCGCCAAGGCCGGCAGGGACCGCGAGTGCGCCCGCGACCATCGCGCAGCCCGCCCAGACCACCCACACGACCCCAAGGCCGTAGGCGACAGGACGACCGGCGTAGTTGAGCGCATGCGCTGAGGGCGACTCCAGCAACGAGCCGATGAGCATCCTCATCGCGACCATTGGGACGACGACGCCGAGGAGGGTGGCGCCGCCTATCGTCGCGATGGCGAGCGCCGGGTTCACTGGAGCTCACCGACTCCGGGGTCTCCCGCAGTGCGCGAGGGCGCTGGGGAGTCGAGGCGCGCGAGCATCAGCCATACGATCGCGACACCAACGTAGAAGACCTCGAGTGCGGGTATCACGATGCCGGAGTCCTCGGTGAGGTAGGCCACCAGACCCGCTGCGAGCGAGACGGTGATCGCATCGCCGAAGAACGGGTTGTCCGCAAGCGTCTCGGCGAACTCACCCGTGGGGCGCCAACGCATGAAACCCAGGAAGCCAAGCGTAGCGACCAGGATGTATGCCCACCGGGTGTGAGTGAGCACACGCATGTTGGTTTGGGCCTTGCGCGCGACGATGTTCCACAGCTCGATGAGTCCGCCCTCTTGGGCGGAGACGAGTGAGCGAGCGAGGTGGGTCTGTGAGTCGTTTGACAGGAAGTCGATGGCGATGAGCGCACCCACAAGCGCGACCATCGCGCCGAACATCCACGCAACCGACGCGACTGAGAGCCTCTTGCCGTTCATGAGCAGCCAAGCCATCCCAAACGCCACCACACCCCATACCGCCACCGCGACGTTCGCGCCCCAGAAGGGGGCCGCGGCGGTAGCGACGACCACGATGCCGATAACGGGAACGCCGAACCGCCGGCCCAGCACCGAGAAGCGTGACTGTGGCCACTGGTCGAACAGAAGCGCCATGCCAACGAGTGTCGAGCCCACCAAGATAGCGGCCGCCTCGTTGCCCATGCCGTAGAACCGGGCTGCCAGAAGCGGCGAATAGCCAAACGTGTTCGTGAACGATGCGGGAGCGCCGATCCACTGATCGACCAGGATGGTGACCGACGTCAGCAGCGACAGTGCGGCGATGGGCACTCGTATGGGCGCCCGGAAGAACAGGACCACCGCCGCCGAGAAGATCGCCAGTGCCGTCGCCAGGAGTGCGAAGACGGACTGGGTCGCCGTCTGGGGCCAACGCATCCACAGGAACATCAGCCAGCTTGCAGCCGGTATCGACATCACGGCCATGAGTACGAACCGCAGCCCGGTGAGCCACCAACGGACCGACTGAGGGGACCAGTGACGCGCTCTGACGAGCACGAAAGCGCCCAGGAGCAGCGCGACCACCGTGATCGCCACGAAGGAGTTGACGACCCCGGGTTTGGCCGCGTCGACGGCGACGGCGGTCCGCGCCATCTTGGACAAGTGAGCCACGCGCTCATCGAGGGACTCCGGTGCTTCACTCGCCCGCATCTCGTTACCCAGAACCTGGACGGGACGCTTGAGACCGAGTGAC
>CAYXQU010000167.1:297-4375 GCA_964467305.1 uncultured Eubacteriales bacterium | reverse complement strand
GTTATCGGCGGGCGCAGTCGACGGTCGAATCGACTCTGACGGCGGATTCGCGCGACACGAGCGCCACCCCCGGCTCCTCATCGCCCGGTACCGGTGCCGCACAGCCACCCGCGCAGGCACCGCGGGCGACGGCGCCGGAGCGCATCGCGTTCGTACTTGGCGGGCGTATCTACGTGGCGGCCGAGGACGGGTCCGGGGCCGTCGCGGTCGCACCTGCCGGCGGCGTGTACTCGGTATCACCGGATGGCGTCACGGTCGCGCTCGTCGCGGATGCGAGCGGCTCAGCGGGTGAGCTGGGGACGCTGTCGCTTGTCGACACCACGTCCGGGATGATGAGCAGCCTCGCGCAAGATACCGTCTTCGCGGCACCGGTGTGGGCACCGGACTCCAAGCGGCTGTTCGCGGTCTCCACGACAGCCGACGGGGAGCCGCGGCTCATGCGCCACGACCGCTCGGGCAAGACCTCAAAGGTGATCGCGAAAGACGTCTCGGCTGTCAGGGTCGCCATCGAGGGCGATCGCATCGCCTACGGCGGCCTGCTGGGCGAGGAGGCCATCCCGATCCGTGTGGCGCCCATCGACGGCGGTTCGGCCCGCAAGGTGACGGGGAGCACGGGTGCCACCTCGTGGGGATGGGCCCCGGGCTCGGTGCTGTACTTCGCGAAGGAGTCATCCACCCCGGCAACGTGGGAGCTGTGGCGCGCCTCTGATCCGGAGTACAAGGGTGAAGCGATCGCGACCTTGGCGCTGGAAGCGCCCGCGTACGCCGTGGGCGACGTGATCGTCTCGCACGCCGGCGATCACGTGCTTCTCTCGGCGGTGGGCGACGACGCTTATTCCCGACTGTGGGTTGCGGACCTGAAAGAGCGTCGCTTCGATGCCATCACCACCAGGCAAGACGCGTATCCGCTTGGCTGGGATTCCACGGGCAGAGTGCTCTACTTCGAGGGCAACACGTTCCAAGGCGAGCCCAGTGCGCTGGTGAGTGTGCTTCCCAGCGGCCGCTCGCGTCGGACCGTGGTGACCGGCGCCCAGCGCTGAGGCGCGGCATGAGCCGCCTCACGCGTCGCCGTACGCCTCAAGGAGCGTGGACAGAAGCTGCCGGGTCGCTTCACGGACCATGGGATCGGAGTCTTGCCGGCACACGTCGTTGAGTACCTCAAGAGGCTGGCTGGCGAGCTTGGCCAGAGCGCGACACGCCCGGTAGCGCTCCACGTGATCGTCGCTTTCGAGGTCTTGCTTGAGCTGTCTGAGCGCGGTCGTGACCGCTATGTCGGCCAAGACGAGCGTGCCGGTCCCGGATTCGGAGTCGCGAGCCGGACCCGCCATGGGCCACGATGTCTCGTGGGGTACACGCGCCGGGGTCCGGGTGGCGGACTCGGTGCTCGCGAGCTCGCCGGCGTCCACGCCGAAGTGGGCCGCCAGTCGCTGCACAAGCGCCGGGGCCGGCCTGCGATGCCCGTTCTCGATGCGGCTCAGGAGGCTCTCGCTCACGCCCACCGCGTGGGCGGTCTCAGACAGCGTCGAGTGGCGAGACGTGCGAAGGCTGCGGAGGCGCGTCCCGAGAAGATCCTCGAACTCCACACTCATGCGATACATGACGATCACTCCATAGCTCGGCGTACCGGTTCTTGACACATACCGACCGTACCTCTTGACACCGTGTGGTCGTGAGCGGTTGCGGAGCGGAGTGCGCGTTCTTGTGGAGGGAATCGAGGTCATCCATAGGAGCGGGGGTCCCGGCTTCTAAGCGCAGGACCCCCGGGTGGTTGGGATGTCGTGGCTGCTCAGTGCAGTGTCGCGGCGCCCAGCAGACTCGTGGATCCCGTGCGCTCGGTCCTCACGTGAGTCGCGCCCGATGCGGGCGATACCGCGACGGTGAGGGCCTCGAGCACCCGGGCGTCGAAGGTCCGGCCCTCGCCTTTGCGCATGATCTCAAGGGCCTTCTCGGCGCTGATCGAAGGGCCACCGCTGGTACGGGACAGCTCGATGAACGTCTCGCACGCGTGGATGACCATCGCGCTGAGCGGGATGCTGGCGGCGGTCAGTCGCATGGGATAGCCGGTGCCATCGGGGCATTCGTGATGGCACAGGATCGTGCGCCTGATCGACTCGGAGAAGTTGCCAAGCTCAGCGAGTTGCGCGCCGGCCAGCGGATGATCGGCCCGTGCACGACGCTCTGGGCCGGTGCCGAACAGAGAATCTGAGTCGCCCCCGTCCAAGGTGCCCAAGTCGCGCAGTTGCGCGGCGACCCGCATCTCGGCGACGCCTTCGGCGCTCATGCCCAGTTGAGCTCCCACCCGCTCCACCAGATCGGCGATACGCTCCGTCTCGTAGGCGTAGCCGGGCATCTTGCGGTCGATCAGCGCTGTGACCACGCCAACGATGCCGCTGAGCTGGCGGCTCACACCCTCATAGAGAAGCTGCGACTCCCACCCCAGCTCCAGCACGCGCGCCAGCAGCTCAAGGCCTTCGAGTTCCTCGGCGGTCAGGCGCCTGTGCCGCTGCCACATACACAGCACTCCGTGAAGGCGGCCCATCACTCTGAGCGGCACGGCCAGGGCGTAGGAGCCGTCCTCTTCGTTGGCGGCTGCCAGCGGAGACGCGGTGCGCACCGCCTCCGAGGCGATACGCGTGACAGAGTCCGCGACGGCCTCTTCAGTTACGTCGCTGTCGCACGAGACCACCACCTCGTCACCCACGATCGCGACCGCATCCACCCCGAAGTCCTTGCGGATGGCTACGACCACCCACCGCAGGGCCTCGGCGTCGACCACAGACGCCATGATCTTCGCGGCGTTGTGTGTCGTTGTCAGTCCTTTGAGCGCGCGCTCAGTCTCGGCCTGGGCGAACTCCAGCAGCGCGTGGCTTTCCACGAGTCTCTTGCGGAGCTTGCCGTGCTGTTCGAGGAGGTAGAAGACCAGCACGCACACGAGCGCCAGGCCGATGAGCTGCACGTACTCCTGGCTGAGCACCCACCCGGCGGGCGGTTCGATGGAGTTGAGCACCATGAAGGCGAGCACGGCGGTCAACACAAGCAGCCCCGCGATCAAGACGTACGCGAGCGCGTCAAGTTGAATACTGCGATGAACCAGCTTATTGAACGCGGGTTCCCTTTTCATGGCTTCCTCCCGGGCAGGTGTCACCCTTCACTTCGGGTGGCGAGTGTGACGCCTGAACAGTCGCGAGACGGGCGGCGGAGCTTGCCGAGGTCTTTACGCCGAGCGGACGCGGCCACCGATGAACGGCGCGCGGTGTCAAGCCGTGAGGTTGTGGTGGCGCGTGACATGCGCGTATGTGATAGTGGCGAGGTATCAGTCACTCATGAGGGCAGGCGATGGCGCAGACCGGGATGCACATCAGCCGCGATGGTGAGCTGCCGGTCGCCACGCAGGGCAACGAGGCGTGGTCGGCGGCGCAGCGGCATCGCGTCGACGTCATGATCGATTCGTCACCTGCCGCGATCTTCGAGATCTCCCCGCGGGGCAGACTCGTGGCGGCCAACGCCGCGGCAGCCGCGCTCATGGGGTTCACCGAGGCGCAGATGCGAGATCGCGATCTGGCCGAACTGGTCTCTCCTCGGCTCGTCGAAGGTGTTCGCGCGGCTGTGGACCACGCCTTGGCCGGCGATGACGGCAGAACCGTCGAGGGGCCGCTCTGGTCACGCTCGGGCAACAAGATGTGGGTCCGGGCGGCGCTTCGATCGCTTCGCGATGACAGCGAACGGGTGACCGGCGCCGTGATCGCAGTGCTCGATGTCACCCAGGAGCACCGCTGGGAGCGAAAGGCCGACCACCGGCGCCGCCGCATCGAGAAGCTGAGCGGCCGCATCGTCGAGGCGGTGGGCGCCGAGCGGCGCTCGATCGCTTTGGGTCTGCACGACGACGTGGGCCAGACACTCGCCGCGCTCAAGCTGCAGCTGAACCTGGCGCTGTCCGCCGCCGATGTCGACGAGGCACGGGTGCAGGGACGTCGTGCGCTCGAGCTGCTCGACCAGGCGATAGCCCAGACAAGGTCGTTCACCTTCGAGCTCTATCCGCCGATACTCAGAGAGATGGGGCTGGGCCCTGCGGTTGAGT
>CAYXQU010000167.1:0-287 GCA_964467305.1 uncultured Eubacteriales bacterium | reverse complement strand
CGTCGACCTGAGCGAGGAGCGAGCCGCGACGATGTACGGGATCGCCCGGGAGCTCATGCGCAACGTGGCCAGCCACGCCAACGCCAGCGACGTGCTGACCACGCTGACCACCTGCGATGGCATGGTGACGGTGTCGGTGTATGACAACGGAAGAGGATTCGCCGGTGCGGGTGGCCGAGAAGGACTCGGGTTGTTCGGGGTCTCGGTGCAACTGCAGCGGCTCGGGGGGTCGCTCGAGATCGACACGATGTCGGGTGGCAGCACGGTTCGTGCAACGATGCCCATCT
>CAYXQU010000166.1:3056-4388 GCA_964467305.1 uncultured Eubacteriales bacterium | reverse complement strand
TCGCAGTTGATTCGGTCACGGTGACCGAGTAGTCCGCGCCGGACCCCGTGACCGAATCAACTGCGAAGCCGGTGGCGGTGCCGCCCACGGTGAAGTCGCCAGTGTCAACGCCGGTGACATCCTTGTTGAACGTCACATCGAAGTCCATCGAAGGCACGTTGGTCGGGTCGACCTGGGCTGTCGCCTGCTCGACGGCGACACGCGGGTCGAGGTCGTAGTCGACGGTGACCTCGATGAAGTCGACCGATGCGTCACGATCGAACGACCCGTTGGGATTGCTCACCCGCAGCGAGACGCCGAAGGTCGAGGCGTTGAGGTCGGCGGGTGTGAGCGTGGTGCCCCACGTGTCCGAGGTGCTGCCGTAGGTCGCCACAGCGTAGGACCCATTGGGCCAGTTCGTGCCGGTCACTGCCTTGTTGTCACCCGCACGGCTACCGCCCTTGATCAACTGGACCGTGTGATCCTGAATGAAGGGCGTCTGCATGCCGCTGCTCTGGCGGTCGATTCTGACCGTGACGCCATTAATCGTCGCAGACGCCGGAATGCTGAAGCTGAAGCCGGTCGCGTTCAGGTACTGCGACGTGGAGCCGCTGCCTACATCCGCCAAAGCCGCCGTGCCGTCATCGGCACTCACGTTCCCAGGGTTGCTCCACGCGGCAGCGCCCCCGCCGGGGTTCTCGTTGACGGCGGTCTGGGCCATGTTGGGCCCACCCGGCTCGGCGTAGGAGACAGTGATGCGCATGTAGTCGACGCTGGCGGTACGGGAGAATGAGTTCCCGTTGAACACCCGAAGACCCACGCCGAAGGTCGCCGCGTTGATCTCAGCCGGCGTCCACGTGGTGCCCCACAGGTCAGCACTGCTGCCGTAGTTCGCGGTTCCTTCACTGCCCGGCCAGTTCGTATCGGTCACGGCCTTGTTGTCGCCTTCGAATCCGGAGCCGTCCTTGGTAAGCCGGACGGTGTTGTCTCGGATCAGCGGGCTGGACATGCCGGTCGAATCTCGCCCGATCGAGACGAGTATGCCGGTGATGGTGGCGTCGGACGGAATCGCGAAGCCCATGTCCTTTGCCCAGAGGGTGTTGCTCGTTTGGTTCTGGTCAAGCGACCGTGTCGCGTCGCTGTTGTCATTCGCGTCCACATTGCCCGGATTGGTCCACGCGTACGAACCCCCACCATCGGAGCCGGTGCCGTACTCCGGGCCGGCGGTCGCACCGGCTGCCGTCCACGGCATCGCCGTGATCACGAGAAGCGCAGCGAGCACCGAGAGCGCAAGCACCCTCACCCCCCGCCCCGCCGAACGCCTCGGCCCGTGCTTGCTTCGCCCTGCAGTGA
>CAYXQU010000166.1:0-3046 GCA_964467305.1 uncultured Eubacteriales bacterium | reverse complement strand
GCAGTGAATAAGCTGCCCATCTTGAACCCCCCGGTTCGTGGGTCTACGCAGACCCATCCATGCGTGTAGCCGCACCCCGTCCACATCGAGACAGCCTGCGGCTCCTTGCCAGAAAACCCGCTACAAACGAGCCGGTCCTCACGCGCCCTGGCTCCTTGCGCCGTTGTTCGACGCCCCATTCATCGTTCCCTACCAGCTCCCCGATGCCACCAACAACTGACAATAATCTGCGAACGGCCATGTGTGGCACCTTCCATCGGATACCCTGTTGGGCAGCCGTCCTTCTTGGTGGAAGAGGTATCGCGATGTCGCATGTGCTTGCGCTCGACCAAGGAACCACCAGCTCGCGTGCGATCGTCTTCGACGCTAGCGGCGAGAAGGTCGCGGTCGCTCAGATACCGCTGCCGCAGCAGTTCCCCGTGCCCGGCTGGGTCGAGCAGGACCCGCAGCTCATGTGGGCCAACCAGCTCGCGTGCGCCCGCGATGCCATCGCATCGTCGGAGCAACCTGCCGAGAAGATCGCGGCACTTGGCATCACCAACCAGCGCGAAACCACCATCGTGTGGGACCGCGTCACCGGCGAGCCGCTCTACAACGCGATCGTGTGGCAAGACCGGCGTACCTCCGATGTGTGCGACGCTCTCAACCGCTCGGGCGTTGGCGATGCTGTGCGCGAGAAGACAGGGTTGCCCATCGACCCGTACTTCTCGGCGACGAAGATCTCGTGGATTCTCGATAACGTCGCGGGCGCGCGCGTGCGAGCCGAAGCGGGCCAGCTCGCCTTCGGCACGGTGGACACGTGGTTCCTGTGGCAACTGACCGGCGGGGCCGTGCATGCGACGGATGTCACGAACGCCTCTCGCACGCTGCTGTTCGACATCGAGCGCGGTGTGTGGGACCCGGAGCTGTGCGAGCTGTTCGGCGTACCCATGCAGCTGTTGCCCGACGTCGTCGCGTCGAGCGGCGTGGTGGGGCATAGCGAGCCCCACCTGCTGGGCGCGGCGGTTCCCATCGCTGCGCTCGCCGGCGACCAACAGGCGGCGCTCGTGGGCCACGGATGCTTCGCCCCGGGCGACGCCAAGGCGACCTTCGGCACCGGCATCTTCGCGCTCATGCACACCGGGACGCTCCGGGTGCACTCGGAGACCCTCGCAGCCACCGTGGCGGCCTCGTCGCCGGGTGCGATCGAGTACGCGCTCGAGGGCTCGATCTTCATGGGTGGCGCCGTGGTGCAGTGGATCGTCGAGGGGCTCAAGCTCGCCGAGACACCCGCGGCTGCTCAGCACCTCGCCCAGAGTGTCCCTGACAGCAACGGCGTCATCTTCGTGCCGGCGCTCACCGGCCTGGGTGCTCCCAACTGGGATCCGCTGGCCTGCGGCGCGATCTTCGGCCTGACGCGCGGTGCGACCGACGCGCACATCGCGCGTGCCGCGATGGAGGCGATCCCGCTGCAGCTCTCCGACCTCATGGAGGCGATGATCGCCGAGTCCGGTTACCCGCTGCACACGCTACGGGCCGACGGCGGCGTCACCGTCAACGAACTCGTGATGCAGACGCTCGCCAACGTGCTCGACATCGACGTGGCATCAGCCCAGATGGCCGAGTCGACCGCGCTGGGCGTCGCCTACCTCGCCGGAGTCGCGACCGGCGTGTGGTCCAAGCCGGAGGATCTCCCCATGCTGCGCGGCGTCGCCACCACCTACGAGCCGGCACGCGATAGCGCTTCGGTCTCACTGGTATGCGAACTGAAGCTGCGCTGGGCCGAGGCGGTCAAGCGGTCAATGCGCTGGGAGCGTGCGTAGCGCGCGGCACCATCACCGCGCCAGGATGCCGAAGATCTGGTGTCGCGCCTGCTCTAGCGCGTTGCAGGTGGCAAGCTGCTGTTCATCTGTGGCGGTGTGCTCGACCTCGACGATGACCTCGTTGAGGCGCCAGGCGGCGTCGCGCAGTTCTCGGCTCGCGCCCTCGGTCGATGCCGAATCCAACCCGCCTGAGGCGCGCACGCTCAACCGATAGCCGCAGCCCCGCACCGTTTCGATGGCCGAAGAAACCCCCGCCAGTGCCAGCTTCTGCCTGAGCCGAGAGACCAGCACGCTCACCGACTCCGGTGAGTGATCGACTTGCGCAGGGTCGCTTGCAAGCTGCTCCGCCGAGAACACCCAGCCGGGATGCTCGGCGAGCGCCACGATGATCTCGTACTCACCGGGTGTGAGGGGAATTTCGCGACCGTGGGCGGCGACGGTCCGTTCGTGAAGGCGCACCTCGACGTCACCCAGGTCGATCACGCTGTGACCGCCGTTCATCGAGCCACCCCCTACTCCCACACCCTCTAGTTACCCATCTGTTCGGGAGCGGTTAACGCGGGGTTCGGGCTGCTCGGCAACGAACATGATAGAGGCGGCAATCGCCTCTGCGACCCGAGGAGGTGTCGACGATGACAACCGCGACAATGCACACTCACCACCGTGTCCATTTCCCCACCGGTATCGTCGCAGTGCTCATCCTGCTCCTCGTGGGTGCGGCGATCGTCTTCGCGATCGTCGATGGGCTCGGAACCACAAGCACCGTCGAGGTGCCCTACGCGCCCTACACCGCCGGCCCCGTGATCCATACCGAGCCGTACGCGCCGTACACGGCGGGACCCGTCGTTGACGACCGTGCGTACGCGCCCTACATCGCCGGCCCTGTCATCCACGAGAGCGATCTGGCCAAGTAGCGGCGTGACCGCCCGTCAGGAGGGGTTGCTCACAGGTATGCGGGCACCGTTGGAGAGAGCCGTCTTCTGAGCGAACCGGTTGCGTGTGGGTTCAGGCTGCACGACACTGACTGACACCGATACCAACTCGTTTCGCTCGAGAGGTGACCTCGTGACCACCAACGGTGCCTTCGCTTACGCCAACGGCTCGATCGTGCCCGCGCACGAAGCCACCATCTCGCCCTTCGACGTGGGGCTGCTGCGCGGCTACGCCGTGTTCGACCTGCTGCAGACGATCGGTGGTCGGCCGTTCATGCTCGCCGAGCACCTGAAGAGGCTTCGCTCCTCGGC
>CAYXQU010000165.1:0-4390 GCA_964467305.1 uncultured Eubacteriales bacterium | reverse complement strand
CCCATGGCCCGCGCATCCGGTGTCGACATCGACTTGCGCCGAGACGAGCCCTACTCGGTGTACGGCGAGATGGAGTTCGATGTGCCGGTATGCGAGGTGGGCGACACCTTCGACCGCTACGCGGTGCGTATCGCCGAGATGCGCCAGTCAGCGCGCATCGCCCTCCAGGCGCTCGATGCACTCCCCGATGGCCCGGTGTGCAACCCCGACGTCCCCCGGGTTCTCCGGCCGCCCGCGGGCAGCGCCTACCGCCGCGTCGAGTCACCCCGAGGTGAACTGGGCGTGCTGTTGGTGAGCCAGGGTGACACCTCTCCGTGGCGCCTCAAGATCCGCTCCCCCGCCCTTTCCAACCTTCACGTCTCGACCGCGGTGCTGCCCGGCTGTTCGATAGGCGACGCCGTGGCGGTCATGGGCTCGGTCGACGTGGTGATGGGAGAGATCGACCGATGATGGAGGCGCTGCGCATCTTCGTGCTGGTCGTGGCCCTGGTCATCGTGGTCATGCTCAATACCGTGGTCGTGATGTGGCTGGAGCGAAAGACGCTGGGCCACCTCCAGTCTCGGATGGGACCCATGCGCACCGGATGGCACGGGTTGCTACAGCCATTCGCCGATGCGCTCAAGCTGCTTGGCAAGGAGGATCTCTTGCCAGACGGTGCCGATCGCCGGATGTTCATGCTCGCGCCGATCATCGCCTTCGTCCCCTCGATCATGATCTACGCCGCCACTCCCTTCGCCGAGCAGATCGCCGGTGCCCCCATCGACGCCGGCATCTTCCTCGTCTTCGGCATCGTCGCGTTGTTCCCCGTTGGCGTGCTGGTGGCCGGCTGGTCGTCGCACAACAAGTACGCGCTCATGGGTGGGGTGCGATCGGCCGCCCAGCAGATCGCCTACGAGGTGCCGTTCGTGATGAGCGTGCTGGGTATCGTCATGCTGTCGGGTTCGATGCGCCTCACCGAGATCGTCAGCGCCCAGTCCCCCGCGTGGCATCTGTTCACCCAGCCGCTCGCGTTCCTGCTGTTCTTCATTGGGATGCTGGCCGACATCAATCGCGTGCCGTTCGACATCCCCGAGGCCGAGTCGGAGCTGGTCGCGGGCTTCAACATCGAGTACTCCAGCATGCGTTTCGCACTGTTCTTCGTCGCCGAGTACGCCAACGTGTTCGGCCTGTCGCTGCTGACCGCGCTGCTCTTCCTGGGCGGCTGGAACGGACCGGGCGTGGAAACGGCGCCGTGGCTTGGCGTCCTGTGGCTTGGCGCCAAGACCTACCTCGTGGTCTTCCTGGTCATCTGGCTCAGAGCCACGCTCGCCCGCGTGCGTGTCGACCAGCTCATGTCACTTTGCTGGAAGCTGTTGCTGCCCGCCTCGCTTGTGAATCTCGCGATCACCGCAGTGGGTGTCGTCGTCAGCATCTGGCTTGTCGTGGCCCTGCAGTTCGCAGCGGCTGCGGCCTTCGTGTGGATCATCGCCCGAGTCGGCAGAACCGCCGGCGACGGTACCCGCGCTGCGGTTCTGGCCGCACGGGAGGCGTCATGTTCGGGATAGCGCGCGGCATGGCGACCACGATCAAGCATCTGTTCCGGCCGGCGATCACGTATGGCTATCCCGGCCACAAACGTGACCTGCCCCCGCGCAGCCGCATGTCGTTCGCACTGCTCACCAATGAGGACGGCGAGCCGCAGTGCAAGGCATGTCTGCTGTGCGCACGGAGCTGCCCCGACAACGCGATCACCATCGAGTCCGAGAAGCGCGAGGACGGCCCTGGCAGAGAACTCACCAAGTTCACCATCGATCTGGGTCGCTGCATGTACTGCGGATTGTGTGTCGAGCAGTGCACGACCGCAGGGCTCGTGCACACCGGCGACTACGAGGGCTGCTCGGCCGATCTGGACGACATGAAGCTCGTGCTCTACGTCCGAGAGGAACGCGCATGAGTATCTCGGTCGCGCTGTTCTTCGCATACGCGCTGGTGACTCTCGCCGGAGCGGTGTCGGTGGTCGCCGCTCGCCGCGCGGTGCACGCCGTGATCTCGCTGTTCGTGTCGATGGTTGGCGTCGCCGGACTGTTCATGCTGATGGGCAGCCAGTTCCTCGCCGCACTCCAGCTGTTCGTCTACGGCGGTGCGATCACCGTGCTCGCCTTGTTCGTGCTCATGTTGTCGAAGCCAACCATCGAGAAGGTCACCTCGCCGTCGACCGTGGGCCGCATGGCGGCTACCCTTTCGGCGTTCGCGCTGCTGATCATGGTGGCGACCACGGCAGCGACATCCACGTTGCCGGAGGGTGCGGGCGCACTTCCCCAGGCCGGGCCGCTCGCCGAGCTGCTCTTCACCCGCTACCTGCTGCCTTTCGAGATTGCAGGGTTGCTGCTGACCATCGCGCTCATCGGTGCTGTGGTTCTGGCGCGGAGCAAGGCGACGCCCGACAAGGGAGGTGCCCGACCGTGAGCGTGACGCTCCAGCACTACATCGTGCTGTCGGCCGCGCTGTTCTCGGTGGGGCTCGTGGGCGCCCTGATCTCGCGAAGCGTCTTGCGGGTGGTGCTGTGCGTGGAACTCATGCTCAACGCGGTCAACCTGAACCTGGGTGCGTTCGCGCTGTTCACCGCTGCCGAACCGGCGGCAGGCGTCAGCTTCATCGTCTTTCTGATCGTGGTGGCGGCTGCCGAAGTGGGCGTCGCACTCGCACTCGTGCTCGCATTGAGCCGATCGACCGGGACCGTTGAGATCGACCGCTTCACATCGATGAGGGGTTAGGAAGGAGACCTGAGCGTGATGCCCATACTCAGTCTCATGGTGTTTCTGCCGCTGGCGGCTGTGGTCGCCATCGCGGCGTGCCCTGCCGATAAGCCCACGTGGCCGCGTGCGATCGCCGCTGCCTCCTCGGCGGTGGTGCTTGCGATCGCCGTGTACGCGGTGCTGACGATCGAACCCGGCGGCGGGCTGCAGTTCGTCGAGCGGCACGAGTGGATCCCGGTGGCCAACATCCAGTACTACCTGGGCCTCGACGGCCTGTCGGTGCTGCTGGTGGGGTTGTCAGCGCTGCTCACGTTCATCGCGGTGCTCGCCAGCTGGAAGATCGACAAACGGCCCAAGTTCTACTTCGCGATGATCATGCTGCTCGCCGTTGGTACGAACGGCGTGTTCATGGCGTTGGACTTCGTCTTGTTCTACGTCTTCTGGGAGCTTGTCCTTGTCCCGATGTACTTCCTGATCGCCGTGTGGGGTGGCGAGCGTCGTGCCTACGCCGCGGTCAAGTTCTTCCTCTACACGATGCTGGGCGCGGTACTCATGCTGGTGGGCATCCTGGCGCTGTACCTGCACCCGCAAGGCGGCACGTTCGACATGATCGAGCTCGTGGACCGGGGCTTCCCGGTGGAGTTCCAGTGGTGGGTCTTCCTCGCCTTCTTCCTGGCCTTCGCCGTGAAGGTGCCCGTCTGGCCGCTGCACACGTGGCTGCCTGATGCCCACGTCGAGGCGCCCACCGCGGCCTCGGCGCTTCTGGCCGGCATCCTGCTCAAGATGGGCACCTACGGCTTCTTGCGCATCTCGCTTCCCATCCTGCCTGAGGCCTGGCAGCAGTGGCAGTGGTTCCTTGGTGTGCTTGCGGTGATCTCGATCGTCTACGGCGCACTTGTCGCGTTCGCCCAGACCGACCTGAAGAAGCTCGTGGCGTACTCCTCGGTGTCCCATATGGGCTTCGCGATGCTGGGTATCGCTTCGGGCACGGCGGTGGGCCTCGACGGCGCCCAAGCGGTCAACATCAGCCACGGGTTCCTCTCGGCGATGCTGTTCCTGAGCGTGGGCATGATCTACGAACGCTCGCACACGCGCATGATCGCCGAGGTCTCCGGACTCGCCGGGCAGACGCCGGTGCTCGCCGGTCTCTTCGCCTTCGCGTCTTTCGCGTCGCTGGGATTGCCGGGCCTGTCCGGATTCGTGGGCGAGTTCCTCTCGCTTCTGGGCGCGTGGCAATCCCCGTTGTCTGCTGCGTTCACCGTCATCTCCGCCGTGGGCGTGCTGCTGGGTGCCGCCTACATGCTGTGGATGGTCCAGCGCGTCATCTTGGGAGAGCCCTCCGCCTCGATCGCCGACGTACCCGATGCAAGCGCTCGCGAGATCGTGGTGCTGGCTCCGCTGGCGGTCCTGTCGCTGCTCATGGGTGTGTGGTGGCTGTGGACGCTGCAGCACTTCGATCCCTACTCGACCGCTCTCGCGAAGATCCTGGGCGGCTGATGCACCATGCGGACGGGATGCGACAGATGAGCTGGATCGCTGCCATACCGGCGCTGCCCGCAGCGGCGTTCGCCGTGCTGCTGGTGACGTCGCGCCGCGTGCGGATGCGGCTGCTATGGCTGCCCATCACCGCGATCTTCGGCTCGCTTGTGCTCTCG
>CAYXQU010000164.1:0-4473 GCA_964467305.1 uncultured Eubacteriales bacterium | reverse complement strand
GCAGCAAGGCGGACCATCACCGCTACTTCTACTTCTGGTACCAGGGCAAGAAGACGCGAGTGCGCACACGCATCAGTCACACCGCGAAGCACAAGACCCTCGCGGCTCCACGCGTAAACGAAATGGCGAAACAGTGTTGTCTGCGAACCGATCAGTTCACGGATCTGGTCCAGTGTCCACTGTCTAAGCTTGCGTACGAGGATCTGTTGCGGATACAGGGGAAGCTTCGATAAGGGTCAATCGGCGAGTTGCGTCTTCCAGCACTTCTGCGAAGAACCCCACGGAACGAGACTCACGTCTGTCGGAAGCCCATGGTTGGGGTCACCCATGGGATTAAGGCCCATCGCTGCGGGTCAGATCCCCCATGTCGGACCTCTTACGCGAGCACCTCCGCGACCTTGCCCCGTATAGACGCCTCGAACTTCAACCAGGTCATTTCGGCGTCCGGCTCACTGACTGCGCCGGAGTCCGGATCCGCGACCACGAACCAGGTCTTGTCGTAGAGCCGCTCCAACGCAAGCCGACTGCACAGGAGTCTCGCCCTGTCTTGGTAGCTCGCGTCAATGAAGGCCTGGTCGACAGCGAAGTGCGGCTGCTTGACCCCGACGCGATTCCGGGAACTCTGCTCGTCACGAATCACGAAGACGTACCCAAGCCAAGGAACATGACTGCCGACAAGACCTGACCTTATTGCGTGAGCAAGATCGACCGCATTACCCATCGCCTCTTCGGCCCGGTTGTTCATGTTGTTGCCGTACGAACTCGCGATGCACTTGAGCTCGATTGCCGCAACGAGCTTGCCCTCGTGCATGGCAACGATGTCCCACTTCTTCTCCGGGCGAAAGTAACCTGGCAGTTCGAGTCGGCTGCGACCGCAGTGCACTGAAGAGGGGGATAGCCCTGCCCCAACGAACACATCGGCGATCAGCTGGGACATATCGTCCATATGGCCACCACTGGTGACCTCAGATCTCAGCCCCGAGTCGGACCTTCCGTAGAGCGCCTGGCGCTCCCTCGCCTCAGCCCGAGATTGCCAGATGCGAAGCACGGCCTCTTGTGGATTCACGTATCCCCCGACTACTAGTCAGGCAGCTCTTCCAGCCCGTAAGCGGCGAGCGCAGCTTGAGTTGCAGCCTCAGAGTCTCGCATCTCGAACGCCTCCACAAGTCGGGACGCCACCTCAGCGCTGATGCTGGCTGGATCAGGCACCCGGATCTTCCTGAGGTATTGGGCTTGGAACCGAAGTGTGCCCCCACGCATCTTGACGCCGTATGCCTCCACAAACATCTGCGCCACTCGCGATAGCAGCAAACCACCCAGAACCTTGAGGTCCCAGCCGTCACTCGTGATCCAGTAGAGATTGTGGTGCGGGTAGTACTCCCCTTTGTCGAGCACGGGCTCAATCTTCGCCTTCATGTCCTGCAACAGCAGCTTTGGACGCTCCGCCAACCCCGCATGAACCTTATCGATTGTGCGGTACCAGCTCACGTCGGAGGACTTCTGAGCAGTGTGCCGACGCGAAAGTCGATCTCGGAACTGCTCGAAGTACGCCGCCATCCTCGGGTACAGGGCGAGCTCAACGAGTCGACCGTCCGCACACCATGGGTTCACGAGCTGGTCGCCAAGCCATTGAATCTCCCCATCGATCAAGTGCTTCGTGGTTACGATTGGTAGCAGCCGTTCGGCCTCGATGTCGGTGTCGACATCTCTAGTCACGAAGATCGCATCGGCGCCAGTGGCAATGCCGATTCCGACCTTTGTTCCAGTCGCCGCATCCTCAAGAGGCGCAAACTCGGACGCTAGGTGCTCAAGCAGTTCGATTCTGGCCGGCGAGGCGGAGGGCCAAACGTCGTCGGTGTGAAACCAATCGGAGAGGATTGCTGCCCTGAAGTCCGGGTCGGGTTCTGAACTAGCACCAATGACAGGGGCAGAACTTCGCCACTCCATTAGCCTTCGAGCGGCATCGACGTCGAACGTGGGCCGGGCAGTCGCGTACATGACCGGCGCCTGCTCCCCACGCCGCACCTCCACTATGGCGGGGTAGGCGGAGACGTCATCCGCAAAAGCGTCCACGCCATGCATCTCGATCACTGTCTCGACGGCATAGGAGTCGACTATAAGACGGCGCAGTCGCTTGCCGTAAGCGTTGTGCATCCAACGATCGGCAACGATGAACGCCAGAACGCCATTCGGGGTCAATGATTTGAGCCCGACTTCGATGAATCCGACGAAGATGTCGGCGCCAATGGTCATGCATTGCGAACGATTCATATACTGCGCACGAAGCTCCCGGCTCATGTCGTCACTACGAATGTACGGCGGGTTGCCGATGACGAAGTCCGCCGTTTGCGGGTGGTCGGCTAGTAGATAGTCAGCGGCCTGCACCCAACCTCCGACGACGGACTGAACCTGATCGTGAGGCCAACCGTCGCCCTCAAGCAGAGCTGCGACTCGATTCCGACAATCGAGGACGTGATGCTCCTGGACGTCGTACGCGGCGATGGCACCGGCTGCGTCTAGCAGGCCGCGTCCATAGCGTCTAAGCGATTGGCTGAGGCGCTCAACCATGGGAAGCAGGAAGGCGCCGTCACCGCAGGATGGTTCAACCGCAATCGATGCGCTCAAATCAACCGACTCGACGTAGCCGCAGGAGTCGAGCATAAGTTCTACAACCCAGCGACGAGTGAAGACAGCCCCATGTTCGCGGTTTGCCAATCGAGTCTCCATCTTGTCCCGACCATTAAGTGCGTCGAGACTAGCACCGATTCCCGAAATCGAACATACATTCGGTTCAGACGATTCACAAGAAGCAGCAGAAATGAAGCCCCGCCGGCGCCGCCTCCACCTGTCCGGCTGGCTGCCCTCGTCGATAGAACACCGGCGCAGAGACCACCGCTTCAGGGTGACTCAATCCCAGGGGCACTATAGGGGCACGAACCCGCAGGACTCCGCCGACTCATACAGCTAACATTGCTCGGATGCTTGCGACAGTCGATCAGCCGTCGTTAGCGCACGCAGGGAGCTGACCGCGTCAACTGCGGCCAGCCCCCGGATGCGAACTACTTCGTAGGATCGAAGCGAAGTTCCCCGTAGTCCACTGGCACTTCGAACACTTCGCCCTCGAACACTTCGCCAGTCGAATGACGCACGGTTGTCCGGCAGGCAATCCCCTCCTCGAGCAACGTGACCTGAGTCTCGAACTCGTCGTCGGCATCAACGACGTCGAAGTCCCCCGGCGTCATCGCGGGTACATGATTGCCGTAGCTGCACGACACGGCGCCGAACACACCCGCGATACGCCTCAAAGCGTCGTCGGACGGAGTTGCGGCATTCGACACCTCTTGGCGCAGGCGAGTCTCGATCTCATCGAGTGTCATACCGAATCCGGTACGCGTGTCACCCAGAACGACGCCGTTGGATATCGCATCCACCAACATGTACGTGCCGTACAGGTGATGGCGCCGATCTCGGCCTCGGTACTTGCTCAGGACGATGCCGTCCTTCGCCAGAGCCCTCCGAGCCCGTGCCTCGCGGGCGGCCGTGCTCATCGACAGGTTATTGCGGTTGATGCTCATGATCGTTACTTCCTTTCATAGTTGAGTGAATGATTGACGTACTGCCCGGCCGACCCGTTACCTGAGGTCGGTGGTTCCGGACTATTCGGTTGTCAAGGTGCGCTGGTGCCGTTTCGGACACAGGAATGCCCGAGGACGCGGCAAGGCCCTGGGTGGACCTAGTCGTGCCCATGCGCTGTTACGAATGAGGAATGCTGTTGCGACGTCAGCGGCGCTGTGGCGACTGTCGCGATCGGCTGTTCACCGGATGAGGTGTTCCCGAGCTCGGAAACGAAAAACGCCCCTTCGTGGTGACCGACTGCACGACAACATCAGAGCTGTTGCTAATGAGTCAGTAACTGTTACGAAGAGGCATCGCTGTATCGAAAGTCAGGGCCGAAGATCGCCCTCGGTGCGCATTCTAAGCCATCAAGAAGCCGTGTCAAGTGGTCCATGCGTCAGGACTGGCTGCTTCCCTGTCGGAGCCCCCGACCTGGCACTTCATCACCCGATGAAGCCAGATGCCGTGATTCGCTCCACACCCGGCGAATGGTACCCGTGAGTCGTCAGCACCAATGCTCGCGGCTTAGAAGCGCTCTCAGCGGCTTACAGGCGCTTGTCCCCCGCCTCTCAGACGGAGTACTCGACCCTGATGCGGGTTCAACCCGTCGGAATCGGCAGAACTCCAGGCCCCGCCCAGGCCCCGTATATGCCCCGTGAGCACCCAGAATCGGCTCAGCTGGCAGAGCGTCAGCAACCAGCGATCTCGTGGTTGCGTAGCGAGCCACCGGCGAGCAGGGGACTCCATCACCGCAGTTCGCAAACACAAAAGGCCCCCGACCGAAGTCGAGAGCCTTTGTAGTGTCGATGGTGGGCCGTGTAGGGGTCGAACCTACGACCTTGGGATTAAGAGTCCCCT
>CAYXQU010000163.1:0-4512 GCA_964467305.1 uncultured Eubacteriales bacterium | reverse complement strand
CAACTTCTTCATCAGCGACGGCGAGAGCTTCCCCACGCCGCGGTGCAACAACGTGCGCAACGCGGGCGCCGTTCCGCTCGTGACACTCGAGTTCTGGTCAACTCAGAACGGCGGACTGTCCTCGATCACCAACGGCAACAAGGACGCCTACCTGCGCAGCTTCGCAGACGCCGCCAAGTCCTACGGTGGCGAGGTCTGGCTGCGGCCCTTCCACGAGATGAATGGCAACTGGTATCCGTGGGCAGGAACGGCTTCGGGCAACTCCTCGGCGCAACTCATCGCGGCATGGAAGCACGTGCACGACATCTTCCAGGACCGCGGGGCGACCAACGTGAAGTTCGTGTGGTGCGTGAACAACGACAGCGTCCCCAACACCACCGCGAACCAGATCGCGAAGTACTGGCCCGGCGACGCATACGTCGACATGGTCGCACTCGATGGCTACAACTGGGGCGTCGGTGCGTGGGCAGGCTCCACATGGAAGAGCTTCGGCAGCACCTTCGACGCCTCCTATAAGACGGTTGCAGGGCTGACCAACAAGCCCATGTTCATCGCTGAGATCGGCTGCTCCGAGAACGGCGGGAGCAAGGCCACGTGGATCACCGACATGTTCAATGCGATTCGCACGACCTACACGCGGATCGACGGAGTGGTCTGGTTCGAGGCCAACAAAGAACAGGACTGGCGCGTGACCGCGTCGAGCACCAGCATCAACGCCTTCAAACAGGCGGTGACTGCGGGCTACTAGTCCCCACCCCCCGGGGGACGACACGCTAGGTCAAGAAGAGCCGCCGCAACGGATGCCGGTCCGTGGAGGCGGCCTTCTTGCGCATGGAGTCAGTCTTCGATCCAGTGGACCTCGCCGCTGGAGAGTTTGTAAGCAGCACCGATGACCACGGTCTCCCGACCCACCGGCCCGATGTCGTCGAGAAACTCGCGGAGTTCCTCGACAGTGTCGGCCACGTGGTTGTCGACGGCCGCAGCCAGCAGCGCGTCTTCGGCGTCATCCGGCGCATCGGCCGGGTCGATGTCGTCGACGCGGATGTGTCGCATGATGGGTTCGAGCCACTCGGGAGCGCCGCCTGCCAAAGCGGCAGCCACCGCCCCGCAGTCCTCATGGCCAAGAACGACGACCGTTCGCACCGCGAGTTTCTCGACGGCGAAGCGGATCGATGCGAGGCTTGCCTGCGCGAGCACGTGGCCAGCGGTGCGCACCACGAACAGCTCGCCGGGGCCAGCGTCAAAGACCGCTTCGACCGGTACCCGGGAGTCCGAGCAACCAACGACCACCGCCCACGGGCTTTGCCCTGCGAGCAGCCCGTCGCGCTTGTCAGGTGCGTATCGCTGATCCGGCGCGTCGACGAAACGACGGTTGCCCTCTTTGAGGAGCCGCAGGGCGGCAGTGTCATCAACCATGGGAGCTCCTTGGCGACGGTCGTGTTGCGAGAGTGTACCCCACAAGCCACGCGGTCTTTCGTGACCGCGCCAACAGCGCGCTGAGAGCGAAACTCGCGGCGCTCACGACCAGCCATACGCCAACGGTGAACCACCATCGGCTCCACGGCCAAGCGCCCGGAATCGCCGCCACCGCTGCGTCGACACCGAGCAGCAGCAGTGGGTGCACGAAGTACACGCCGAACGAGAGCGCTCCGGCACGGGTCAGCGGCCGTGAGTAGGCCTCGTACCGGGGTTCGAGCGCCAGCGCCGCAAGCACCATCCCGATGACCGTGGAAGCCATCGCCACGGGAAACGCGAGGCGCTGCAGCTCGAGTGGCCATGTCGGGAGTCCGCGCAGGCTGATCGCTGCCAGCCCGCCAAGGCCACCTGCGAGCAGTGCGGGCCACACGCGGCGGATCAGCGCCGGGATAGCCGTGAGCCTGAGCGCGAACCACGCGCCCAGCGCCATGTGCGGCAGATGGGTGAGCACGTGCGTGGCGTACTGGCCCAGTAGAGGATGCGCGTCGCCAGCCATGCGAACCACGAGCGGGCCAAAGATGACCCTCAGCACCAGGGCCCCAAACAGCAGAAACTCGGGGCTGCGCTGCGCGACGCGTGACGCGACCGGTGTCAGTGCGTAGAACGTGAGGAGCATAGGGATGAAGTACAGGTGGTACCAGATGTGTCCGTTGGCGATCAGCCCGGGGACCTTTGGCAGAGCGCCGGTCGGGTCATTGGCACGGATGACGAAAAGGACCGAGTACACCACGGCCCACACGAGGTAGGGCCTCCCGATCACCAGAAATCGTCGCTGGATGAACTCCCTGTAGGCTCCGTGTCCGCCGTTCCACCGTCGTGACCACAGAAGCGCTCCCGAGATGAAGACGAACAGGGGTACCGCGTAGTGGAGCACATCGTCGAGCACGCGCACCGGCGCGGTTTCGGGCAGCACGTCTCGGAAGGGCATGAGCGTGTGGATCGCGACCACGGTCAGGATCGCGAAGACCCTGAGTGCATCGTAGGCGACGATCCTGCCGCGCACGGAATCAGATGGGATGTTCGGTTTCATGGTGCGAGTGTATCCACGCTGGCCTGCGGCGGCGAGAGCTGGGGGTCTCGGTCAGCGGTTCAGTGGCCTGAGCCGGGGCTCGAAGTCGGTGATCGCGTCTGCGATGCGCGCCGCCTCGGTCTCGTTCAGGCCGGTGCCCATGTGCACGGTCGAGCCCGCATGGTCGAAGGCGATGAAGGTGCGCTCGTCCTTGGCGTCGTGACCTGCGGCTCGCAGGTTCGTGCACTCCTGGAGCGGGTAGCGTTTGCCCAGCCTCCAGCCGAAGATCTCCGCGTACCTGCCCAGTGTCTGCCCGTCGATGATGATGGTCTCTTGGCCGAACGCGGTGAACAGGATGAAGTAGCCGACCGCGACCTCGCCAAGCGCCCACCCCGCAAGCCACACAAGCATGAACAGCGTGAAGGGGTTGAGCAGCGAGTCGGCATCTGCAACCGCGCGAAATGCCGAGGCCCCGCCCAGGCTCCACCCCACGAACCACGCCCCAAGAAAGCCGAGCAGGCAGCCCGCAGCCGGGGTCCGCATGGTGACGGTCAGACCCTCGGGGCCCTGCTCGATGGTGGGTTGGTATCCGGGTGGGTGTGCCATAGAGGTTGTATCGGCGAATCTCGGCGATGGCTACACTTCTGCTAAGCACTATGGACGCTCGTTGCGCTCCACCTGACTGGAGGAAGATCGTGGCTCGCTGTTCGTATCATCCTGACGTGGAGACCGAGCTCTCCTGTACCGAGTGCGGCAAACCCATCTGCCCCAAGGAGATGGTCCTGACGCCGGTGGGGTACAAGTGTCCCGAGCACGCTCGGCCCGCTCCCGGGCAGTACCGCCTGGTGAAACCCAAACAGCTCGCTTTCGCGCTGGCGGCAGGAGCGCTCGTTGGCGTGGGCGGAGCGTTTCTCGTGGCCACGGTGCGACTGGGCTTCTTCATGGGGATCGTGTGGGGTGCCTTGGTGGCGGAAGCGGTCAGGCGCAGCTCGGGCGGGCACAGGGGCACCACGGTGGGGTGGATAGCGGCGGGATCGATCGCAGTCGGGACGCTGCTCGCCGGCGTGAGCTGGCTGACCGCCGTCGTAGCGATCGTCGTGGTCCTCGTCCAGCTGGCGGTCATCGAAAGGCGCTGACGCCATACGGTCATGTATCGGTGGAGCCGAGATATCGGTTCCTGAGAAGGGGGGCAACATGCTCAAGGAGTTCAAGGAGTTCGCGCTCAAGGGCAATGCGATCACGTTGGCCATCGGTGTGGTGATGGGCGCGGCGTTCAACGCCATCATCACGTCAATTGTCGATGGGATCTTCACGCCGGTCGTGGGGCTGCTCCTGGGCGGCATCGATCTGAGCTCGGCGGTGTTCTCGGTGGGCGACGTCACGTTCTCGTGGGGGCTGGTCATCGATGCGATGCTGAAGTTCCTCATCGTCGCGTTCGCTCTGTTCATCGTGGTCAAGGCGGTCTCCCGGATCGCTCAGGAGCCTGATCCCACGACGCGTGAGTGCCCCTACTGCCTCACCTCGATCGAGAAGGCCGCGTCGCGCTGCCCTGCGTGCACCTCGGAAGTCGAGCCGGTCTGAGCACGCGGTGTGGCGTCGTCTCCCGGCAGCGGTGGTGACGACCACGGGTACCCCGCTGGCAGGGTGGAGATTCGGTGGAGAGGGGAGCCCCGCGTGCATCCGGGCGTACACTTCGCTTCGATAGCACGCGGGCGAGTAGTCCGAACGTGACCAAGGAGGGGCCCATGACGGCCGACACCCGGCGCATACTGCTGGTAGAAGACGAGAAGACCATCCGTGACACCGTCGCGGCGTATCTCGAGCGTGAGGGCTACTGGGTGACACCCGCCCCCGATGGCCGAGAAGCTCTGGAGCAGTTCTCGAAGCATCGGTTCGATCTGGTTGTGCTCGACCTGATGCTTCCCGAGATTTCGGGTGAGCAGGTCTGCCGCGCGATCCGCGATGCCTCCGACGTGCCCATCATCATGCTCACGGCCAAAGGCGAACTCGAAGATCGCGTGGCCGGG
>CAYXQU010000162.1:0-4522 GCA_964467305.1 uncultured Eubacteriales bacterium | reverse complement strand
TCTTGGCGCTCGGCTATGACCGCATGACCGCGGCGGGGATGATCATCCTGGGCGCCACGGTGGGCTCGACGGCCTCGACGGTGAACCCGTTCGCCATCGGCGTCGCGTCGGGCGAGGCGGGCGTATCGATCGGCGACGGCATCGTGCTGAGGCTCGTGATCCTCGTGGTGCTCACGGCGATCAGCATCCTGTACGTGGTTCGCTACGGCAACCGCGTCAAGAACGATCCGTCCAAGTCGATCGTCGGCTTCTCAGAGGAAGACAAGGCACTCGCTGCCCAGGCTGCCGCCGAGGGAGAGCCCGAGAAGCTCAGCGGCAGGCAGAATGCGGTGCTTGGCGTCACGATCCTCACCTTCGCACTGCTCGTCTTCTCGGTGATTCCGTGGGGCAGCATCCTGGGCATGGAGCAGGCTCCCGCCTGGGAGCTGGGCTGGTGGTTCCCTGAGCTCACGGTGCTGTTCGTCGTCGCCGCTGTCGTCGTTGGCTTCGTGGGAGGGCTGGGCGAGAAAGCGATCGCCGGCAACTTCGCGAAGGGCGCCGGCGACTTCATCGGCGCGGGACTGGTGATCATGCTGGCGCGCGGAGTGACCGCGATCATGCACAACGCCCAGATCATCGACACCGTGCTGCACGCGATGGAGACCGCTGTGGGCGGCCTGTCGGCCGGCATGTTCACCGCGATGGTCTACATCCTCAACGCCGGACTGAGCTTCTTGGTTCCGTCGTCTTCGGGGCACGCCGCCTTGGCGATGCCGCTTCTGGCACCTCTGGGCGACTTCGCCGAGGTCTCTCGCACTGTGGTGATAACGGCCTGGGCCAATGGCTCGGGTCTGATGCGGTTCGTCTCGCCCACGGTGGTCGTGGTCATTGGCGGACTTGCGCTTGCCAAGGTGGGCTACGACAAGTGGCTCAAGTTCGTGGCACCGCTGGTGGGAATCATCGCCGTGGTCAACATAGGCATCCTCGCCGTTGCCGCAGTCGCCGGCTGAGGTCCTTCGCACATGACTGATATCGCGATCGTGTTCGCAGTACTCGGCCTTGTGGTCGCGCTGTTCATCTCGAACCGCGTCCCGGTCGGGCTCGTTGCCATAGGAGCATCGCTGGCGCTCTGGGCGACGGGCATCCTCGATATTCAGCAGGCGCTCGCCGGTTTCGGTGACCCCACGGTGTTGTTCATCGCATCGCTGTTCGTGGTGAGCGAGGGTCTCGACGCCACCGGGGTCTCGGCGTGGGCCGGCCAACAGCTTGTGGACCGGGCGGGTGAGAGCAGGACCCGGCTGCTCGTGCTCATGATGATCCTCGTCGCGGTCCTCACCATGGTCATCAGTGTCAACGGCGCGGTGGCTGCCCTGATGCCGGTCGTGGTCGTGACCGCGGTTCGCCTCAAACGACCGCCCTCCGAGCTGCTCATGCCGCTCGTCTTCGCCGCTCACACCGGTTCGATGCTCGCCCTCACCGGTACGCCCGTGCACCCGCTTGTCTCGGAAGCGGCGATCAAGGCGGGCGAGGCCGGGTTCGGGTTCTTCGAGTTCGCCCTCGCGGGTCTGCCGCTGTTCTTGGGCTCGCTTGCGATCGTCGTGCTCTTTGGCGGGCGCCTGATCCCGAAACGCACGCCCAAGTCGATTCCTCCCAACCTCAGCCGGCACGCCCGCACCCTTGTCGAGCAGTACGGACTCCAAGACGGCGCACAGCGCCTGCGAATCCGAAGCGGCTCCCCTCTGGTGGGTACCCCGCGAGCAGAGCTCGATCTGGCCGAGTGGCCCGGGCTCGACTTGGTCGCGGTGCAGTCGGCCACCGGTCTCAAGCCCGCCGAGCGTCTGCTTGTCGCAGGCGACCTGCTGATCGTGCGCGGTCACGCCGAGGACGTGGCCGCCTTCGCCACCGAGCTGTCACTTGCTCCCCGGTCAGAGGATTCGACCGATGTCGCAGAGACGCTGTTCACCCGGGTCGCGGGACTCGCCGAAGTGCTGATCCCGCCACGCTCACCGCTGGTTGGGGAGTCCGTGTTCCCCGGCATGATCACCGAGAGCGGTGACCTAGTGGTGCTCGCCGTCCGGCGGCACACCCGAGATCTGGGGCCCGGACCCGCCGAACTCCAAGCGGGCGACACCTTGCTGCTGCAAGGTACCTGGGATGCGCTGGACGAGAACCTCGCAAGCCCGGATGTGCTCGTTGTCGACACCCCTGAGACGGTGCGACGCCAGGCTGTGCCACTGGGCAGTGGTGCCAAGCGTGCGCTGGTCATCTTGGCCGGGATGGTGGTGGCGCTGGCCACGGGTCTGCTCCCTCCCGCCGTGGCTGGCCTGCTGGCTGCGGGTGCGATGGTCCTCACCGGCGTGCTGACGCCTGAAGGCGCGTACCGAGGCATCTCCTGGACCACCATAGTGCTCGTGGCGGGGATGATGCCCATGTCCACCGCGATGACCCAGACCGGCGCCGCCAGCCTCGTGGCTGAGCGGATGGTGGACCTGCTGGGTCCTGCCGGGCCCTACGCGCTGCTCGCCGGGCTGTTCTTGCTCACCGCCCTGCTCGGCCAACTGATCAGCAACATGGCGACCGCACTCATCGTGATCCCCATCGCGATAGCCGCCGCTGGCGACCTGGGTTTGTCGGTTCGCCCGCTCATGATGTCACTCACCATCGCCGCGGGAGCCTCTTTCCTGACCCCGGTGGCAACACCGGTGAACATGATGGTCATGGGGCCGGCGGGTTACCGCTTCGGCGACTACTGGAAGTTGGGCGCGCCGCTCATGGCGCTCTCGTTTGTGGTGGCGGTGTTCTGGGTGCCGGTGATATGGCCGTTGTGAGGAGTGGGGCTTGAGTACCAGCACGGCGGACCTCGAACGCAGGACCCTCCGCATCGCGATGTGGCTGACGGCGCTCGTCGCAGCCGCGGGAGTGCTTGTGGGACTGGTTTCGGGCTCGATGTCCATCGTCTTCGATGGGCTGTTCTCGGTTGTCGATCTGGCGATGCTGTCGCTGTCGTCGTGGGTGTCGGGCATCGTCTTGCGCTCCGAGAACCGCCGGTTCCAGTACGGCTACTGGCACTTGGAGCCCATGGCGCTCGCTTTCAACGGCGGCATGCTCGTCTTGCTGTGTCTCTATGGCGTGGTGAGCGCGGTCCAAAGCATCCTCGATGGCGGCCAGAGCGTCTCGCTGGGCTGGGCCTTGGGCTACTCGGCGGTGGTCGCGACGATCTCGTTCGGGATGTGGGCCTACGAGCGTCGCGTCAACAAGCGCGTGGACTCCGAGTTCCTGCGGCTGGACACGCAAAGCTGGTTCATGACCGCGGTGGTCTCGGCCGCACTCCTGGTCGCGTTCGCGTTCTCGTGGTGGCTGGGCCAGACGCGCTACGCCGAACTCGCCCCCTTCATCGACCCGGCGATGCTGGGCATACTCAGCGCGATCCTGGCGTTCATGCCGGTGGCCGCGCTGCGCAGTGCGGTCTCGGAAGTGCTGCTCATCGCTCCTCATGACCTCGAGCGTGACGTGCGGATCGTCATGGACGATGTGGTCGCACGCCACGGGTTCCTGGGTTACACCAGCTACTCTGCGAAGGTGGGGCGAGGCCGCTTCATCGAGGTTCACATCCGCGTCGAGCCCCAGACGAATCTGGGGTCTGTCGCTCAGGTGGACGCTTTGCGAGACGAGATCGCCCACGCGATAGGCGGCACCGAAGACGACACGTGGCTCACCGTGGACTTCACCTCCGATGAGCGCTGGCAGTAGCGTCTGCTAGGCCAGCGTGTAGCCGTCTTCGCCCACGTCGAGGGTGACGGTGTCGCCCTCGCTCACCGAACCCTCGATGATCGCCTTGGCGACGCGATCGACCACCTCGCGCTGGATGAGCCGCTTGAGCGGCCGCGCACCGAAGACCGGGTCGAAGCCGTCGATCGACAGCCTCTCCATCGCCGCCGCTGAGAGCTCGAGGGCGATCTTGCGCTCGGCAAGCCGGCTGCGCACCTCTTCAAGCTGCAGCCCCACGATCACCGCAATCTCGTCGAGCGTCAGCGCGTGGAACACGACCACATCATCGACACGGTTGAGGAACTCGGGCCTGAACGTGGCACGCAGCGCCTCTTGCAGCATCTCGTCCATCTGCGCTTCGTCTGCGCCACCCTCGGCGAACTGCTGGATGTACTGCGAGCCCACGTTGCTTGTCATGACCACGATCGCGTTCTTGAAGCTCACCACGCGGCCCTGGCCGTCGGTCAGGCGACCGTCGTCGAGCACCTGCAGTAGCACGTTGAACATGTCGGGGTGCGCCTTCTCAATCTCGTCGAGCAAGATCACCGAGTAAGGCCTGCGCCGCACCGCCTCGGTCAGCTGACCGCCCTCCTCGTAACCCACGTAGCCCGGAGGTGCACCTATCAGGCGCTGGACGCTGAACTTCTCCATGTACTCGGACATGTCGATGCGCACCATCGCGCGCTCGTCGTCGAACAGGAACTCGGCCAGGGCCCGGGCCAGCTCGGTCTTGCCCACGCCGGTGGGGCCCATGAACAGGAACGAGCCCACCGGC
>CAYXQU010000161.1:0-4539 GCA_964467305.1 uncultured Eubacteriales bacterium | reverse complement strand
TCGTGCTCGGCATCTTCTCGGCGTTCGTGATGGTCTTCTGGCCGCTCGTGCAGCCGGCGCTCCAGCTGAGCATCGGCGGTATGGCGGTGGGTGCGGTCTCGCTGCTGTTCCTGATCATCATGTACGCGTTCGAGCTCTTCGTCGCGTTCATCCAGGCCTACGTGTTCACCATTCTCACGGCGGTCTACATCCAAAGCTCGGTGCACGCTTCCGAGCACTAGAACCCGGTAACAAGGTGTCCGGCACTGCCGTGAACCTGTGACAGTGAAGTCCGTGCCTCAAGGTCAGGCATGGGGCGCAAAAAGGAGGAAATACAGTGGAGGAAATTCTGGCAGGTCAAGCAGGTCTCATCGCGATCGGTAAGGGTCTCGCCTACGGCCTGGCCGCGATCGGCCCGGGTCTTGGCATCGGTATCCTGGGTGGCAAGGCGCTCGAGTCGATGGCGCGCCAGCCTGAGATGGCCGGCAAGCTCCAGACGACGATGTTCATCGCGATCGCCTTCACCGAGGCACTCGCGCTGCTCGGCTTCGTCCTCACGTTCCTGATGGGCTAGTCCCAACGACTGGAAAGGACGGAGGTCAGTCGTGTTGTTTCCTGAGATTGCATACGCATCAGAGGCCGCGGGTGCCGAGGGTGGCAACCAGCTGCAGGCGATGCTGGGATCGGTGTATCCGGATCCCGCGAACATCTGGCCCACATGGGTCGCGTTCATCATCCTGTTCGCGCTGCTCTACAAGTTCGCACTCCCGGCGATCATCTCCATGCTCGACGCACGCACCGAGCGTATCCGCGAGTCGCTGGTACGCGCCGAGGAGACCAAGGTCGAGGCCGAGCGCATGCTTGACGAGTACAAGCAGCAGATGGCCGAGGCTCGCACCGAGGCCGGCAAGGTCATCGAGCAGGGCCGCAAAGTCGCCGACTCGATGAAGGAAGAGATCGTAGCCAAGGCCAACGAAGAGGCCGCGATGATCGTGGCGAAGGCCCACGAGGCCATGGAGTCCGAGAAGGTCGCGGCTATCGCCGAACTTCAGGCCCAGGTCGCCGGGTTGTCGGTCGCTGTCGCAGGCAAGCTCATCGGCCAGCAGCTCTCGGCCGACGATCACGCCAAGCTGATCGAGCAGTACGTCGCAGAGGTGGGCGGGCTGAATGACAACTAGCGAGAGCATCGGGACCTACGCACGGGTCCTCTTCGAGCTCGCCGATGCCGCCGGTGACGTCGACGCGGTCGATGCGGGTTTCCGCACGATCGCCGAGACGGTCCGCGGTAGCGTCGAGCTGCGCGATGCGCTCGCCGACGAGTCGCTGCCTGCCGAGAAGAGGCGTGCCATCATGGGCGACATCTTCTCGGGCTCCGTGGCACCGGAGGCGGTCGCCATCGCCACACTTGCGATCGAACGCGGCATGGGCGGTTCGCTCGACGCTCTGGCCACCCGCTTCGGCGAGATCGCTGAAGCGCAGCGTGGCATCGTCGTAGCGGACGTGACCACCGCCATCGCGCTCACCGACGCGCTTCGCGCGTCACTCACCGAGAAGCTCTCCGCAGCTCTCGGTCGTCCTGTCACGCTGCGCGAGCGCGTGGACGGGTCGATTCTCGGTGGTATCCGCATCAACGTCGCAGGGCGTGTGCTCGACGGGACGCTGTCCTCACAGCTCGACGCGATGCGCGCCACTCTTTCGAACGCATCGCAGGGAGGTGAGGCATAAGTGGCTCAGATCAACGCAAGCGCAATCAGCGAGGTGCTGAAAAAGCAGCTCGAGTCCTTCAAGCCGGAAGTGGACGTCCGCGAGGTCGGTACCGTCATGCAGCTCGGCGACGGTATCGCTCGTTGCGACGGCCTCAAGGGCGCTATGGCCGGTGAGCTTCTCGAGTTCGTGGGGGAGGGTGGCCACACCGTCTACGGTATGGCACTCAACCTCGACGAGCACGAAGTGGGTGCCGTTCTGATGGGCGAGTTCTCGGCCATCAAGGAGAACGACACCGTTCGCACCACCGGTCGAGTGGTCCAGGTGCCGTCCGGCAAGGGTATGCTCGGTCGCATCGTCAACCCGCTGGGCGAGCCGATCGACGGCAAGGGCCCCATCGAGGCCGAGGGCTACCGTCCGCTCGAGTTCCGTGCGCCGGGCGTCATCGAGCGCAAGGGCGTTCACGAGCCCATGCAGACCGGCATCATGGCCATCGACGCGATGATCCCGGTCGGTCGTGGACAGCGCGAGCTGATCATCGGCGACCGCCAGACGGGCAAGACCGCCGTCGCGGTGGACGCGATCATCAACCAGAAGGGCAACGACGTCATCTGCGTGTACGTCGCCGTCGGCCAGAAGGCCTCGACGGTCGCCGGTCTCGTGGAGGTGCTGGAGCAGTACGGCGCGATGGAGTACACCATCGTCGTCGCTGCGAACGCTTCTGACGCCGCGCCGCTGCAGTACATCGCCCCCATGGCCGGTGCTGCGATCGGCGAGTACTTCATGTACAACGGTGCCGACGGCAAGCCGGCAAACGCCGACAACCCCGGCCGTCATGTCCTGTGCATCTACGACGACCTCTCCAAGCAGGCCGTCGCCTACCGCCAGATGTCGCTCACCCTTCGTCGTCCTCCGGGACGCGAGGCCTACCCGGGTGACGTCTTCTACCTGCACAGCCGTCTGCTCGAGCGTGCCGTCAAGCTCTCCGATGAGAACGGCGCCGGTTCGCTCACGGCCCTGCCGGTCATCGAGACGCAGGCCGGCGACGTGTCGGCCTACATCCCGACCAACGTCATCTCCATCACCGACGGTCAGATCTTCTTGCAGACCGACCTGTTCTTCCAGGGTGTCCGCCCCGCGGTCAACGTGGGTATCTCGGTATCTCGAGTTGGTGGTAACGCCCAGATCAAGGCGATGAAGCAGGTCGCCGGTACGCTTCGACTCGACCTCGCGTCCTACCGCGAACTGCAGGCGTTCGCGCAGTTCGGTAGCGACCTGGACAAGTCGACGCAGCAGACCCTGAACCGCGGTGCTCGCATGGTCGAGCTCCTCAAGCAGGGCCGCTACGTCCCCATGGCTGTCGAGCGTCAGGTCATGGCGATCTTCGCGGGAGCCAAGGGCTTCCTCGACGATCTGCCCGTCGACGTCGTCGTGCGCTTCCGTGACGAGTTCCTGCAGTTCGTCGAGTCTGCCTACCCGCAGGTAGGGAAGGCGATCGTCGAGGAGCAGAAGATCTCCGATGAGACCGCCGAAGCGCTTTCCAAGGCCCTGACCGACTTCAAGGCCCAGTTCACGGCTGAGGGCTAGGGGACGAGCAGATGCCGAACCTTCGAGACATCAAGCAGCGGATCGTGAGCGTGCAGAGTACACGCCAGGTGACGCGCACCATGGAGATGGTCTCGACGGCGAAGATCAAGCGCGCCCAGGAGCGCATCGAGTCGGCGCGCCCCTATGCGCTTGCGATGATGGAGCTGCTTGGCAACGTGACCCGCTACGCCAAGGGGGCGACCCACCCGCTGCTAGCCCAGCGCGAGGAGCGCCGCAAGGTGGTAGCGATCGCCGTGGTCTCTGACCGCGGTCAGGCCGGCGCGTTCAACAGCAACATCCTTCGCCTTACCGAGAACTACATGCGTGACAAGCAGGCCGAGGGTGCCCAGGTGGATCTCATCACCGTCGGGAAGAAGGCTGCGGCCTACTTCATGTACCGAGGCATCCAGCCCGCAGCTGTCTATCGCGATTTCTCGGACAAGCCCACGTTCGAGCACGCGAAGTCGATCGCCAACCACGTCATCCGGCCGTACTCCGACGCCGAGATCGACGAGGTCGTCATCCTCTTCAACCGCTTCGTGAACGTGGCTGACCAGTCTCCCGAGTCGCACCAACTGCTCCCGATCGCATCGAACGTGCTCGAGGATGCTGCCGCCTCTTCAGACGTCAGCGCCGAGTACGTCTTCGAGCCCGACGCCGAAGAGGTGCTGGGCGAACTCCTGCCCACCTACGTCGAGGCGCTCATCTTCCGCGCGCTCATGGAGTCTGCGGCCGCCGAGCACGGCGCACGCCGCAAGGCCATGAAGTCCGCGACGGACAATGCGACCGAGATGATCACCACCCTGACCCGGTCCTACAACCGGGCCCGACAGGCGGCAATCACCACCGAGATCTCCGAGATCATCGGTGGCGCTGCCGCACTGGAGGACTAGATGGCAGCACCGAACGAAAAGGACGCACCTATGAACGTGGGACGTATCGTTCGCGTGGTCGGTCCGGTCTTGGACGTTGAGTTCCCGGCCGATTCGATCCCCGCGATCTACAACGCGCTCAAGGTCGATGTCGACACACCGGTCGGACACGTGAGCCTGATCGCCGAGGTGCAGCAGCACCTGCCCGGCAACCAGGTCCGCGCGGTCGCGATGTCGTCGACTGACGGCCTGCAGCGTGGTCTGGACGCCGTTGATACCGGCGCCCCCATCAAGATGCCCGTGGGTCCTTCGACCCTCGGCCGCATCCTCAACGTCATCGGCGAGCCCGTCGATGGCAAGCCGGCCCCCGAGGCCGAGGCGTACTACTCGATCCACC
>CAYXQU010000160.1:0-4553 GCA_964467305.1 uncultured Eubacteriales bacterium | reverse complement strand
CTCTGGATCCTCACGACCCAGTGTTCAGGATGTCCACACTCAAGGGGGAACCCCCAAGCGTTCTTTGCTGAGAGCTTCGTCAAGCTGGGCATCATCCCGGGTGACGGGGGTGCGTGGCTGTTGCCCAAGGCGGTCGGTATGGCGCGGGCGGCCGAGATGATTCTCACGGGTGACCGTGTCGACGCAACACAGGCTCTCGAGTGGGGATTGGTCTCGAACGTCGTTCCTCCCGATCAGCTGCTCGACGAAGCTCGTGCTCTCGCCAACAGGGTGGCCGCCAATCCTCCGCACTCGGTACGGATGGCCAAAAAACTCCTGCGTGAAGGGCAGCACCAGAGCCTCGACAGTCTCCTCGAACTGTCCGCTGCTCTGCAGGCGCTGGTTCAACAGACCACCGATCACACGAGAGCAGTCAACGCCCTCATGGAGAAGCGCCCTGCCGCATTCACCGGCGAGTGACGATGCCTCACGTAGCAAGCTCCTCGATCAGCGGTGCGGACACGTGGACGTTCGGCAAGGCAATCGCATCAACAGGAACGATGTCGTGAAGTTCGACGAGTCCTCTTCGATCGAGCACTGGTCTACTGACTGTTACCTCAGTGCCAGGGGCAGGACGAGGAGCATGTTGTTCACCCGCCCGAGTTCGGACGTCTCGACCTCCCTGAGTTGCCCGAAGAGGAACCGGACGACCGTGTGCATGTGTCGTGCACATCCAGCGCTCGAAGATCGTGTGCCGGCGGGCCCGCCACTTCGAGGAGCCCGCGGCTGGACCAGGCATGGGCTCCACGAGGACCTGAGTGCAACACGCCGGCGGGCACGCGCTGAGCGAGCAACGGGCGGCTGTGCTCGTAGCACATGACTGCGGCACAGCCACCGGTTACTCGTACTCAGCGAGCGAACTGTTTGCCGAGGAATTCGACAACCGCGCTGTGCAATTCAGCGCTGCGCGGAACTGCACCGGTCATCCAGTACACGCCATGGACAAGACCGCTATACAGTTCGACCTGGACCGGGACACCCTGTTCGGTCAGCATCCGCCCGTAGTTCAGGCATTCGTCGCGGGTGACCTCGTACTCGTTGACCAACATCAGCGTGGGAGGAAGCCCCGCCAAACTCTTCGCCTTGGCCGGCGAGGCGTACGGGTTCTCGGCGTCTTCCAGTGTGGCCAGGTACTGCTCCCAGAACCAGCCGATTGCTGCCGCGGTGATCAGATATCCCTCGGCATTCTCCTCCCATGACGGGAAGCGTGCCGTGCCGTCGATAACCGGATAGACCAACACCTGAGCACACAGTGCCGGTGAGCCGGTATCACGTGCCCGAAGTGCGGTGACGGCGGCGAGATTGCCACCGGCACTGTCGCCCATGATGGCGACACGCGTCGCATCACCACCGAAGTCGGCGACGTTGTCGACTACCCAGTTCAAAGCAGCGAACGCGTCTTCGGGTGCGGCAGGGAACTTGTGTTCGGGAGCGAGCCGGTAACTCACGGCGGCCACGATGACTCGGGCGTCCGCGGCCAGCGCGCGACAAGGCTGCTCGGTAACGTCGAGGCTGCCCGCAACCCACCCGCCGCCGTGGATGTACACCACAACCGGCAGGGGCGCATCGGACTCCGGAATGTACAGACGCACGGCCTGGTCGCCATCCGGTCCGGGGTAGACCGTGTCGACGACACGAGCAAGATCCGCTTTCGGCGCCTGCAGTCCGCTGAAGGATTCGATGACCTCACGGACTTCAGCGACACTCATCTGCTCGAACGACTTCAGTCCCTGCTCGTTCAACGTGTCTATCAACTGCTCGACTACAGGATCGAGTGCCATGGTGATCTCCTTGATGTGATAGGCGGACTTGGTCAATCGCCGATTCGGTGGAGTCACACTACGAGGAGGTCAGAGCGGACGAGTGTCCGAAAACAACACAACTGTCCGTCTGTCCCGGTTCTCGGAGATGTGTGTTGCACAATCGGACACACCGAAGGTCCATCACTGTTCTACCGTCACCCAAGTGACCCACAGACGGCCAGAATCTCACCATCACCGTTCGATGACGGGCCCGGCACCGCGAGGGACCCACCGGAGAACGGGTTCACCCTCGAGGTGCTCTCGAGAAATGGGTTCCCTGTACGTCCGCGGGCTGCGGGGAAAGATGTTCGGTCGCCGCACGTCATGGTGAGGACACATCAGCGGCTCTGAAAAACGTGCCGCCCACTTCGGGTGTCGAGCTCGAATTATGCTTCCAGAGAGGGATTATCATGTTGCATCACGTCGTAACATTCATATGGAAGAAGGACATCACCGACGAGCAGGTCGAATCGTTCCACAAGGCTCTTGACGCGATATCGGCGAGCATTCCCCAGGTCGTCGAGTTTCGTTACGGAAGGGACCTAGCCCTCAAGCCCGGGATCGGCGACTATGCAATATCTGCGATTTTCGAAGACGTCCCCGCCTTCCGCGCATATCTGGCCCATCCCGATCATGTGCGCCTCGTTGAAGAATTCATCTCGGTGATGTCCGAATCGTACTCGTCGATCCAGTTCGAGTTTGCCTGACGGCAGTGCCGGCCGCACGCTCACGAACGAAGTGCCGGTCGACATGGTCGCTCGTTGTGGAAGGTTGTGATCAGTGGTGAACGCTGACGGTGTCGGGGGTGCCCTTCCTGGCGATGTCTTGAGTCGCCCTGTGGCGCTACGTGACGATGCGACCGCGCAGGCGAGGGCATGGCCGGATGCGCGGCTGCTTCGCGTGAACGGTGCCGGTCAGGTTCGCATCATCGATGGACAACTGCTCCTCGAGTCGGCTGCCGACTATTGTCCCCAACCTCCGACACACGCGGTCTTGTTGGGAGTTGTTGGTACAGTGCATCAATGGGCTGTACGGGACGAGTTTCTCACGGATGCCCCCATCGAGAGCGCGGGCATCGAGTTCGGTGACCTGCGGTCACACGGCGCGTTCTTCGATGCTGTTGATGCCGAACGGTATCTCACCGCGCAAGCCCTGCTGATGTGGCAGGACGAGTCCCACTTCTGCGCCAAGGACGGGGCGCCGATGACGACCACCTCGGGTGGTTGGACGCGTGTGTGCACTGCGTGCGGTCGGGAGGAGTACCCGCGGACCGATCCTGCGATCATTTGTCTGGTACATGACGGGGCGGACCGCGTGCTGTTGGCGCGACACGCGGCGTGGCCGGCGCGGAACTTCTCGACGCTGGCGGGATTCGTCGAGGCCGGTGAGTCGCTCGAAAGCTGCGTGGCGCGGGAGGTTGCGGAAGAGGTCGGTCTCGTTGTCTCCGACGTGGCCTACGTCGGAAGTCAACCATGGCCGTTTCCGCGTTCGCTCATGCTCGGCTTCCATGCCATCGCCGATCCTCGCGAAGCGCTCATCTTCAGTGATGGTGAGATCTGCGAGGCTGTATGGTGCTCCCGCGCGGAGGTGAAGGAGGCCCTCGCCGCCGGCGACTGGGCTAGTTCGGTCGACGCGCCCGTGTTGCTGCCGGGGAAGGTCTCGATCGCACGGCGCATGCTCGAGGCATGGGTGCGAACTGCTGGCTGAATGTTTCGGATTGATCGCCGCCGTCCTGTCATCGGCCAGCGTGGCTTCGGAGGGATCGGCCTTTGTCGGGGTTCCGGGCCCGGCTCGGGGGACCTCCATGTGGCTGCCATCGTGATACAAGGGTCGCTTGTGGACGACGATCCGGAGTCGCATGGCGAAAGGGCACGCGCTGCGACAGTCCTGATCTGCATCGTGCGCCCTTTTCCTCGGGTGTGTCGGTGCTGAGCCCTGTCAGCCGCCGCTGACAGGACTCCCATCGGCGACGAATGGCCGCTCACCCGGGAGGAGGTGCTGCAGATCAGCGGACGATAGACAAATACTGGTGTTGTAGAACGCAATTGAGTACTATATTCGCGTCGACAGTATCGTGGTTGGCGGCTGGCCCGGCCCACCTGTCGGCGGTTCGCCCCACAAGCATCCACCGCGGGCAACATGGTCGCCCCGCGGTGTGCATGCAGTGGAGACGAGGCGGCGTGCCTCCATCTCCGGGCACGGGCAGATCCCGATATCCCCCCTGCGTTCGGGCTGCCGGGGTCCCGCTTCGGCGATCGACCGATAGTCGAAGCGGGGCCTTCCGTCCACTTGTCGATGCCGCCTTGTCGGCGACCTTCGCTCGATCCCCCAACACGTCAGCGCGGCTCGCGGCTCGGGGCTCGGAGGACCGGGTGCGGTGGTGGTCGTGGCGGATCGTCAGGCGCCGGGATCCCGTGAGCCAGGGCTACGGGTGTTTCGATCTTCCCGCGATATCGACGGAACATCCTCGCTGCGATGTGCCATAGAAGCCGATGATGCGGGCTCTGCTCTGTCCGCCGCCCTGACGGTGTTACCGACCCGGCGACCAGCAGATCATGTATACGACTGCCCACTCGATGTCCCGGCGCCGGCCGGGCACCGCCGACGGGTGGGCCAGTTGTCTTCGGCCCCGGGAAATCGCAAGTCCCGGTGGCACGGTGTCAGCGGTCATGTAATTCCTCAGGTTGAGGGGTTGGTCCGTCACGTAATTCC
>CAYXQU010000159.1:0-4624 GCA_964467305.1 uncultured Eubacteriales bacterium | reverse complement strand
GGTACACGCGCTCCGCGCAAAGCATCGTACGGGTCCAATCCGCGCGCGCGCTCTATCGTCACCGCGCCCGCTCCCCTGCCGGGGGAACCAAGCGCTCGAGCTCGCTGCGCAGCAGGCTGCGATCGCCATGATCCAAGGGGAATACTTCGCAGGGAAGGTCAAGCGACTCGGCGCGCACCTTGCGCGCCCAATCGTCGACAGTGCCTATGACACGGGCGGGAACCCCGGCCGCGACGACACCACCCGGGATCTCACCCGAGACAACCGACCCCGCACCGATCACGGTCCTGTCGCCGATCTTCGCGCCTGGCAGCAGAATCGAGCGTGCACCAACGAAACAACGCGTCCCAATCTCGATACGACCGAACCGATTCAGTTGGGGCTCGTCGTCTCGCAGCACCCATACCGCGCCGTCGTGAGTGGAGAAGACCACCCCCGAAGACACAAGCGTCTCGTCGCCGATGCTCACGAGATAGGGCTCCGACCCGAGATCTCTGACCAGCAGGCGGGTACGTTCCCCGATCTGTGCCCCCTGCGAGCGAAACAGCTTGGCGATCGAGTAGTCATCGTAGCGTGCCAGACGCCATGCCCTCCGCACCTTGCCGAGAAGACTGGCCATCTCACGTCCTGCCCTTGCGCGCACGTATCGCGTCCGGGAGATCGCAGTAGTCACGGGGATCGATGTCCATCCGAATGACCCGCGCAGGCACTCCGGCGACGATCGCGCGGGCAGGCACGTCTTCGATGACCACCGCACCCGCGCCGATCACCGCACCGGACCCCACCTTCACCGGGCCCAGTACGCATGCGCCGGCTCCGATGTACACGTCGTCACCGATCACGGGGACATCCTCGTGCCTTGACCTGCCCCCAACCACACAGTTGGGTCCGACGAGAGTATTCGACCCTATGACCGCGCGTGGATGCAAGATCACACCCAGACCGCCGTATCCCAGCATCGACCCCTGCCCTATCTGGGCTTCACACGGAACGTCAGCCGAGTAGACAACCCTTGTGAGCGCACGCATCGCCAAGGGCACCAGTGGGACCTTGCGGGTCACACACCAGTGTCCCAAGCGATAGAACGTGAGTCCGTCCACGATCAGCGTCCTTCTCCGGCAGGGCAGCCCAATGACGCATAGATGTCTTCCACGACACCTGCGACGCGCTCAAGAGAGTAGCCCTCGGTCACCGTCAGCCGCGCTTGCGCCCCAATTCTGCGGGCCACTTCGGGCTCCTGCAACAATCGCTCAAGAGCCCTAGTCAGTTCATCGGCATTTCCCACCGCCACAACAACCCCGTTGATGCCGTCTTCGATGACATCGGGTATGCCGCCAACCGGGGTCACCACACACGGCACACCGTAGGCCATGGCTTCGAGCACTGCCATCGGGAGGCCCTCGTCGTATGAAGGAAGACACAGAACCGACGCAGCCGACAGCACTGCCGCTACGGAGTCGCGGTCGAGCCATCCGGGAACGCTGACCGCGGTGGGGTCGGGCAGGTCCAGAATGCGCTCGCGCATGCCGGCCACATCGCCGTCGCCCGCGATCGTCCATCTTGCTGATATGGCATCGCTTTGGATCCGACGGATCGCCTCGAGAAGCTCGTGGGTGCCCTTCCGGGGATCCAGCCTTCCCAAGAACACGACGTTCGTTCCTCCGACGCCAGCGCCGGACGAGACGGGAATGTCGACCGGGTTGGGCAGGACAACCGCGTCCCTGCGTCCCGTGAGACCCTCGACCGTCGCCCCCCAGGTATCCGAGAGAACCGCTACCGCATCGGCGCTCGCGAACACTCGGGAAACCCGGCGCTTGCGTGCCTCGCCACCTGCCTCGACCCATCGCACGAATCGTCCGCCGTGCAGATGAAGCAGCGTGGGCTTGCCCGCCAACCGCGCGACCTGAATCACAGTGGCCTTTCGCCAGAAGCTCGCACCCACTGAGGCATGCACGTGGAGTAGGCAAGTGGATGGTGCGACGGCTGCGATGCAGCCGCGTATCACGCCCCACGCACCCCGCACGTGGCGCCAGAGCCCCTGACCCCGCACGGTCTCGATCACTTCGAGCCGATACCGAAGTGCCAGGGGTGATCGCAGATGAGCGCTGACGACGGAGGCGATGCCACCGGGCTCGGAAAGCGCCGGGGTGATCACCACGATGTGTTTCACGTGACCCCACCCCGGTCACGTGAAACAGCGTCGAAGAGACTCTCGTAGGCATCGAGTATTCGATCGGCGGCGAAGATCTCCGGGACCCGTGCCGCGCCAAGGGCACCTAGTGACGAACGCCTGGTGGGGTCATCGAGCAACGCGGCCACTGCGTCAGCCACCGCCTGGGCGTTGCCGACTGGCACGAGCGTACCCGCAGGAACCGCTTCGAAGATGGCTCTTGGGCCCCAAGGCGCGTCGGTGGCGACCACCGGGGTGCCCTGCGCCATCGCTTCGGTGATCACCAGGCCGAACCCCTCCCAACGACTCGTGTGCACGAGCAGGTCTGCGCCAGCGAACGGACCCGCAAGGTCCTCGACGTGCCCGAGGAATCTAACACGCTCCTCCAGACCAAGGCTACGTGCCCGATCACGCAGCTCTTGAGCACGGACGCCGTCACCGGCGATCAGCAGGTCATGAGGGTATCTTGAGACGATCAAGGAGAACGCCGAGAGCAGCGTGTCGTGGTCCTTCTCGGCAGATAGTCGACCGGCTGCAAGCAGGTAGGGGCGCGGCCAGGTGAAGCGCGCCGGTGAGTTTCGAGCGAAGTGAACGACATTCGGGATGGCTGCACACGCAAGGCGGGGGCGTCCGAGTTCCCGGACCGCTGCCTTGGTGACGCCCCAGCTGCAACCGACAACAGCGGCCGCACTTCTCACCGCACCGGATGCGGCGATGCGCCGCAGGCCCGTCACACCGTCGGCAGAAGGCGTGCCACCGAAACGGATGACGCGTCGAGCACCCGGCACGGCGTGCGCAGCAATAGCGGATGGGTACCAGTTGAAGGTCAGCACCATGGAACTGGGGTCGATGGCGGCTCTGGCCTTGCTGAGCACGCGAAGAAACTCGAACCGCGAGCTCTTTCCCAGCGCGCGAATGCGTCCCTGTAGCGCATGCGAACCGAACTCGTTCCTATCGTGCACGACCAAGACGTCGACGTCCCAGCCCCGGGCCAGAAGCCCCTCGGCCAAGAATGCGGCCTGCCGCTCCGAACCGCCGCCGCCCAATGAGTTCACGAATACGGTGAGCCTACGCATCGGCACCATCCGCGATCGTGGCGAGCAGCGCCATGAAGAAGGGAAACGCCGCGGACCATGAGAACGCGTTATACGTGCCTATGCTCACGATCCAAGCGACCAGGATTCCGCCCAGAGCAGGCATCATCGCATGCAGGCGGTACTTCCAGACAGTGGCCACACCCCTCGCGCACAGCACGAGAAACGCTGACAGCGTCAACGCGCCACCAGCCAAGACGAAGTCCACGTACTGATTCTCTGTGTTGGCGTACTGGAACCCTTTTGCGTAGATCTGTTGTAGGTAGGTGCCCCAACCGTAGCCCTGAAGCGGCCGACTTCTCCACACATCCGAGGTGGTCGCGAGCACGGCAACCCGCTGGGCCACAGACGCCGGTCTTGACGCCGCGCCGAAGAGGCGCTCGTTGACCAGTGACGAAACACCCGTCGCAACAAGCACCACCCAGGCGACCCCCGTCGCCACCGTCAGCTTGAACGCCAGACGGAGGGATTCGGTGCCGGGAGTGAAAGCGAGCAACGCCACCGAGCCCACGAAGGTGGCCAGCCATGCACCGCGGGCGCCCGACAACAGCAGCCCCACACCGCACACCAGGACGGCGGATACCGCCAGGGCCCTTTGTCGGCCGTGCGCGCCACGAGACATCGCGAACCCAGCGATCACACCGCCCATCTCGATGGCACCCAAACGTAACGGGTGGCCCGCCAGAGACACCGCACGGGTGCCCAGGGTTGAGGTGAACTCCTTGATGAAGGGCTGGTAGGTGGGTATCAGGGCGGCGAAGGTCGATGCGCCCAGCATGCGCTCCAGGATGGCCGCGGCCCCGTGAATGACCCCCACGATCAGGACTGTTCTAAGCAGCAACGATCTCGCGCGCGACCCCCCATCGTATGAGAGCCGGATCCACACGTAGTACAGAACGCCGGCAAGCAGCATCATCGCCTGCCGAACTCCGCCACCCACCCCGTTGATCGTGAAGGTGATGAGGAAGGCAGCGGTGATCAGCCACACGTCCCACCCGCTGCGTCCTATCTCAGCCGGTGGACGTCGTGGCGACAGAACCGACAGTGCCGCCCCCGCGAACCCCACCGCGATGACCGGGATGCCTTGGAGGCTCTCAGCGAACGGCCCCAAGAAGTCGAAAGGTACGCACAGCAGCACACCCAGCGCCACGTACGGCAGCGCTTGACGATCCGAGGTGAAGAACACCATCCCGAACAAGCCTGCTGCGATCACCAGCACGCCGACCGCAGCGTCCCTTGCTACGAGAACCCCAAGAGAAGCCGCACCGATCACAACTGCGTACGTCAACCATCCTATGTCGCCGCGAACTCTCACCCTGCCGACACCGCGCTTCCCAGGACTCTCCAGTCATCGCGCCCC
>CAYXQU010000158.1:0-4632 GCA_964467305.1 uncultured Eubacteriales bacterium | reverse complement strand
GGTTGTTCCAGCCCCAGCATTTTGCGGTGCCATCGGGCATCAGCGCACACGTGTGACCAGAACCGGCGGTGAGAGCGGTGGCGCCGGAGATCCCGGCCACCACGACGGGTGTGAGCGGTTTGGTGGTGGTGCCGTCCCCCAACTGCCCCTCGGGGTTATAGCCCCAGCATTTTGCGGTGCCACCGGGCAGCAGCGCACACGTGTGTCCGACACCGGCGGTGAGAGCGGTGGCGCCGGAAATCCCGGCGACCGTGACAGGTGTCGACCTATTGGTGGTGGTGCCGTCCCCCAACTGCCCGGCGAAGTTGTCGCCCCAGCATTTTGCGGTCCCACCGGGCAGCAGCGCACACGTGTGATCAGAACCGGCGGTGAGGGCGGTGGCGCCGGAAATCCCGGCGACCGTGACAGGTGTCGACCTGTTGGTGGTGGTGCCGTCCCCCAACTGCCCGTGCTCGTTGTCGCCCCAGCATTTTGCGGTGCCATCGGGCATCAGCGCACACGTGTGACCAGCACCGGTGGTGAGGGTAATGGGTTCACCGGCTACGGCCGAGGTCGCGGCCCCCGGATCCACCCCCTCACGCGCCGCGGTTCCCGGTGACTCGGCACAACCACCCATCGCGAGGACCGCGATCACGGCCGCGACCAGATACGACCACGATGGTCGACCGAACAGCTTGCTGCGCAGCATCATGCATCTCCTGGATACTGGTCGGTTCGCTGGAACCGAAGAGAAACCTTTGTAACCTATGTCGCATCGGCACGTGCCGGCATCGGCCGTTCGGACGACAGAGCCGCCCGGCATGTGCGGTGGAACACCGCGGCCGCGCAGGGTGCGACTGTGCTGGTCAGCCACGAAGGACCTCCCGGAGCAGACTCACCCGGTGAGCATGGTGGTGTTTCGAAAACCTCTGTCCGAGTGGAACAGTCCTGTCAGTGATTCGGATATCCGTCGTTTTCGGAACCTCGGCCGACGATCGTCAGTCAAACAGGGCACGGGCAGCTGGGAAGACCTGCCACAGTCGTGCATTCCCCGATCTCCGATCACTTCGCCGGCACACCCGCGCTCGTCAGTTGCCCCAGTATTCTCGTCGCATGGAGAAGTCTGCTCGGCTCGTCGGTAGGGATATCGGAAAGACAGATCGCGGACCAATGCACTGCTACACAAACATGGCTACTTGAAAGGAGCACCCCGCGACTACTCCGAACCGAGACGGGCAACGACTACGGCTCCGGGAAGCATCACCACCAGGGCAACGGCAATTATCGGCACCGACCCCGCAGCAACCGGGAGCGACCACCCCCGACACGGGCGATTTGACTGTTTTATCCTATCTATGTCTTGAAATGCAACGCCGATTGGCAAGCCTGCACGCGTAGATTGACAACGATCTCTCCAGATTGAAACCTCTGCCGCCTGCGCTTACCTCAAGTAGAACCGTTAGCATCGACGAATTTCTGTCAATCCATCCCGGCAGTCGAGTCCCCGAGTGCGGCGTCGAGGGCGTCCGCATCGAGTCGGGCGAACCCGCACGAGGCCAGCACCTGCACGGTGGTGGAGATGCCAGTGCCTGGGTGCGGGCCATCCGGAATCCGCTCGCCTGCCGCCACACCTCGCCCGGGTCATCTCCAGACATGGTGTGGAATCATCGGGAGGCAAACCACGCTTGATGGATGCCGGTGATGGTGGGGGCTGGAAACTCTTCTTGCACGTCGCCGAGCGGCCCGATCCGTACCGTCCATACATCCGAGCTGGTGTCCACGGGCGCTTCGTTGAACTCGGTGAGAACGAAGCGCCCGTCGTCGCAGAAATATGCGCCTGCCAGCCCATCAGCGCGTCCGCCCCACGCTCCTCCGTTGCGGACACGACAGCGGGCACCGGTGGTGAGTTCGAGCGCCCACGGTTCTGGCGTCGATGGGGGGAATACACGTGTCAATGCGTCCCGAGGGTGGGCACGACTCAGCGACCGGCTCCACGGGTTGTCGGCACACAGTAAAGTGCGCCCCCCGGGTTCGGGCCAGCACACATCCGTGCCCGCTGCGGAGGGGGTGCAGGTGTAGATGTTGTCGGTGATCGAGACGGGGGAAGCGCTGGTGGCGCAGTCCACTTTGCCGGCTTCGCCGCTGACGGTGAAGCCCTCTTCGAGTGTTCCTGTCGAGGTGATTGCGGACAGAGCGGTCGTGAGCGTGGGACCGAGTTGCTGAAGGCGCGAGACGATATCGGTCTCGATGGCGATGGTTGCGGCGTTGCTGAGTTCGATCGAGCGCATCAGGTTGTTGTGGAAGCACGCCCCACCGAGGCTGCTGGCAAAGGGTGCCGGAGTGTCGTTGAGGGGTTTGAACTGTAGCTGTGCAATGCCGTGGTCGATAGCGTTTTGGGCAAGTGAGAATTCGTAGTCGCACCGAACTCGGTCGGAACTGGTGCTTCCCGCCAGGGCCGAATCGGTGGTGACGATGATGTCGCCGGGGGCGGTGTCACCGGATTCCAGGGAAATGCCGAACCATCCGCGTGTGTAGCGGATGCGTGCATCGCCGTAGAGAGCATGCACCGCTACGTTGCGGGGGAACTGTGCCAATGCCTGCAATTCTCGGGAAGAGGTCCGGAGGGCTCGTCCAGCCTCGCCATCGAACGCAGCCACAAAATCGGGTAACCCGTCACATGGGTGCGAGTTCATCGACTCGGTCGTTGCCTGGCCACAGGCCGCCAGAATGAGACGAATCACTGCCCCAGTTTTGCTGCCGACCGAGGCAGCATCGGCTGCCGTACCGACGAGCTGTGCAGCGATCGACCCAGTATTGGGGGTACCGAAGGTGACGACGGTGCTCACCTTGTCAGCTCGATCTCGGTCTTCGCCGAGTGCGTATCGGGTGGCCAGCCCGCCCATCGAATGTGCGACCACGATCACCTTCTCGCTCCCGCTGCGGTCGAAGAGGCAGTCGATGGCATCTCCGAGGGCCGGACCGATGCTGGGGTCCGATACCCATCGTCCTGAGTGCTCGTGGTAGTCGAATGTGAACGGTGCGACACCGGGAACTGTCTGTAGTTGGCCGATGAGCGATCGTGTGACATTGACTTCTCCGACCCGGCTACTGGTCTTGTCGATCCGCTCGGAGAACGCCCCTTTGTCCTTGCCTGTCGGGGAGTGAGTTGAGCGGCCTGTCCAGCCATGTACGAACACCACGGGCACCCACTGCCCTCGACCGTCCGAGGACATCGTCACGGGTGTTCCATCATGGTTCGTGTCGCTGGGGAGGGCAGAGGCGAAATCAACCCCAGTGCAGGACCAGTCTTGTGGTGACGTCGATTGCGCTTGAGCAGGGGACACCGCTACGAGTAGCGCTGCAATCATGACTCCTGCCACCAGCGCGGGCAGCCAGAGGGTCTGTGCTATCCGATGGGCAGGGTAGCCAGTACTTTCCATTCCCCGTCCTCCTGCGCCATGACTGCCAGATACGTTTGCGGAGCCTGTCCCGGTTGGGTGATTTGCACCTGCATCACGCCTCCACCGATTCCGTCCGGAGCCCATGTCGTGGGATCGACTTCGACGGTCGAGCCCACCGGAATTGCTTCGCGTACTCGTCCGCCGAGTTCGTCGAGGTCGTGCATCGGCACGAGAGTGGCCGGGTCGCTTTCCAGGCGCGCCAAGGCTGCCGCGGCAGCCTCGCTCGACGGGACCTCACCCGTGGAGGGAGCAGACCCATCGATGCCAGATGGATCTTGTTGCGGTCGTATCACCAGGAACACCACGCCGATACCGATCGCGGCCAGAGCCACTGTCAGGGCGAGAACCTTCGTACGCAGGCTCACCTGGATACCTCTCGATGTGGGATTACGCGACTTTGCCGACCATCTGCTCGAGCTCTCTTCACCGGCTCGCGGCAACTACAAATAGCACGCCTATCCCCACTATGGCGACAAGCGAGAGGTAGCCGAGTACCAAACCTGCCACAGCCAACGCACGCCCCTGCTCGCCTGATCGCCGGATCTGGCTCAGCGCAATGTGCCCGAACGGGATCGCAAGCACACCACCGACGAGACCCAAGACCAGAGCAACGATCGCCAGGATGTTCGTACCTGTCCTCGCCACTCCCGGATATCGGCCGTCCAATTGATCAGAAGTGACCGGATGCCCATCGGTCGTGAAACCCGATGGTGCATATACGGGTTGGCCACCCGCTGTATATCCCACCACTCCGCACGGTGACGACGCAGCCTCCCGCACCGGACCGAACGTTCTACGCAGACGGTACGCGAACACCGCCGAGACGAGCGTATACGCCCCGAAACCGGCTGCAATTCCGGCGACCGCTGCCTCCGAGTACCCTGGAGCATCGACATCCAGTATCTGCTGGGCAGTGCGCGCCCCGTAGCTGCCAATTCCGAGTGCAATAACCAACGTTCCTGCTACAGGCAGCATCGCAACCAGGGCAAGGAAACCGGAGCAGAGCGCTAAGCCAGGACCACCCCGACGACGCCAAGCCATTGAGCTGACCAACGTCGCGAACAACGCCACTGTTGTGCTGAGAGCACCGAGCACGAATCCGACGACAACCCCGGATGGATACGCCCCACCGACAAGACCCGCAACTCGTTGCGCCCAAAATCGCGAAGAGAACGGGCCGGCCGCCACGGAC
>CAYXQU010000157.1:0-4682 GCA_964467305.1 uncultured Eubacteriales bacterium | reverse complement strand
TCGAGCAGCAGCGCAGCCGCACGCCCCCGGTACGGCTCCGCCACCGTCCAGTCGAACCCCTCGCCCACCGACAGCACCTTGATGACCGGCACACCCACCGCCGAGACGAACTCCGGCGGCTCGCTACCGCACAGCTGCACCGCGGTCAGCCCGACGTCACGCACCGCGAGAGCGACCTCCTCGGCACTGGGGTTCACGAACACCCCCACGCGGGCGACCGGCGGCGGTGCGGCCTGTGCAGCCGCTGCCGCCTGCTCGAGGGTGACCCGCCGAGGCGATGGTGCGAACACGAAGCCCGCAGCATCGGCCCCGGCGGTCACCGCCGCCGAAACGTCTTCGGCCCTGGTCAGGCCGCATATCTTGATGCGCGTGCGGTGCACGATGGCGCTTGCCTCCTACAGGTCGTCGCCACAGAGCGTGGCGCCCGCCGAGAAGTCGAAGTCCTGCAGCTCGCCAGCGTTGTACGCGGCGTACGCGGCCAGGTCGAAGTGGCCGTGACCGGAGAGGTTGAACAAGATGACCTTGTCCTCGCCTGCCGCCTGCGCGGCCTTCGCCTCGTTGATCGCCGCAAGGATCGCGTGGCTCGACTCGGGCGCGGGCAAGATGCCCTCGGCACGGGCGAACTGGACCGCCGCTGCGAAGCACGCCGTCTGGTCGACCGCTACTGCCTCGGCTTCGCCCTCGTGAACAAGCTGCGAGACAAGCGGCGAATCGCCGTGATAGCGCAGCCCACCGGCGTGGATGCCGGCGGGAACGAAGTCGTGACCCAGCGTGTACATGAGCATCTGCGGCGTCATGCCCGCCTCGTCACCCAGGTCGTAGCGGTACTCGCCGGCGGTGAGCGTCGGGCACGCCTTGGGCTCGACAGCAAGCAGGCGAGCGTTGCTCTTGCCCTCGAGCTTGCGGTGGTAGTACGGGAAAGCGATACCGGCGAAGTTCGAGCCGCCGCCTACACATCCGATGACGACATCGGGCTCTTCGTCAGCGAGCCGCATCTGCTCGATGGCCTCCTGGCCGATGATCGTCTGGTGCAGACACACGTGGTTGAGAACCGAGCCCAACGCGTAGTGGGTGTCGGGGTTCTTCACGGCGACTTCGACCGCCTCGGAGATCGCGATACCCAGCGAGCCGGTGGAGTCGGGGTCCATGGCCAGCACGTGGCGCCCGGCGTCGGTGAGGTTGGTGGGCGACGGGTGCACCGTGCCACCGTAGGTCTCCATCAGGATGCGGCGGTAGGGCTTCTGCTCGTAGCTCACCTTGACCATGAAGACCTCGACATCGATGCCGTACAGGGCACCGGCGATCGACAACGCGCTACCCCACTGGCCGGCACCGGTCTCGGTCGAGATCTTGGTGATGCCCTCCTGCTTGTTGTAGTACGCCTGCGGGATGGCGGTGTTGGGCTTGTGGCTACCCGCGGGGCTCACGCCCTCGTACTTGTAGAAGATCTTCACGCCTGCGGGAAGGCCCAGGTCCTTCTCGAGCTGCTTGGCGCGCAGCAGCGGCGAGGGGCGATACGTCTTGTAGACGTCGATGACGGCGCCGGGGATGTCGATCCAGCGATCCGGGGACATCTCTTGCTTGATGCACTCCATGGGGAACAGCTTCGCGAGATGCTCGCCGATCTGATCCATGGTGAGCTCGGTACCGTCGGGCGCGAAGGCCTTCGGCGGTGCCGGCGGGTTCTTGAGGTCGGGCATCACGTTGTACCAGGCCTCAGGAATCCTGGTCTCATCGAGTCCGAACCGCGTCTTGTCGCTCATGTCCACACACTCCCCTTTCGCGTTCGCCCCGGTCGAGAGGCGACCCTTGTGTTCGTGGGACGCGCCGCGCCCCAACCCAGTCCCCGTGCGTTTACAAGACCACCCGATGCGCCGAGGCGACACCGGTCAGATCACCCAGAACGTCCTCGGGAAACGGCGCTCGCATGAGCGTCTCTCCCACCAGCACCGCGTGCGCGCCGGCCATCGCGGCCGCCTCGACATCGGCACGTGTCCTCGTCCCGCTCGCTGCCACCACGACGCATCCCGCCCGTGCGGCGGCGACGACCACGTCGCGAGCGGCCGCTGGGTCGACTTCGAGCGTGTGCAGGTTCCTGCTGTTGACCGCGATGACGTCCGCGCCCGCGCTGACGGCCGTGTCGAGCTCTCCGGCATCGATCACCTCGACAAGCGGCGTGAGGTTCAACGTGGCGGCCAAGTCGATGTAGTCGGCGACTTCGCGGCCCAAGACGCTCACCATGAGCAGCACCGCATCGGCCCCGTGCCCGCGAGCCAGAAACAGCTGCACCGGGTCGACGACGAAATCCTTGCACAGCACCGGGACGTCGACGGCATCGGCCACATCGGACAGGTCGGTGAAGCTGCCGCCGAAGCTCTCGGGCTCGGTGAGCACGCTGATCGCGGCCGCACCCCCATCCTGGTAGTGCAGTGCTTGCTTGGATGCCTCGCAGTCCGGTGCGATGGGCCCGGCCGATGGCGACGCCTTCTTGACCTCGGCGATCACCGCGACATCTGCGCGGTCGGTAAGCGCGCTCGAGAACTCCCGCACCGGTCGCGCGCAGCCCGCAAGCCGCTCGCGGTCGGCCGCCGAGAGGCCCGCGTGGTTCGCATCGACCCACGCCTTGCGCCGCTCGATCATGTTGGCGAGGAAGCTCACGCGCTCGCCTCCGCACGCTCGCGCGCCGCCGCGCCCAGCCGCTGCGACACCGCGGCAAGCTGCTCAAGCACCGCCAGTGCCCGCCCGGAGTCGATGGACTCGCGCGCCATCGCGATCGCAGCCGCGAGGTCGGGAGCCACGCCGGCCGCCAGCAGCGCGGCTCCGGCGTTCATGAGCACCACGTCACGACGCGGCCCGTGCTCGCCCGACAGGATCCAGCGCACGATATCGGCGTTCTCGCGCGCGTCGCCACCGGCAAGGTCGGCCAGCGTGCCGCGCGCGATTCCCACGCTTTCGGGCGTGATCTCGTAGACCTCGACACCACCCGTCCGCTCGTCGTACTCGGCGATGGTCGTGGGTCCGGACGCCGACACCTCGTCCATACCCGGGTGACCGTTGACCACGAGCACCCTGCTCGCCCCAAGCCTGCCGGCCACTTCGGCCATCACCGGCGCCAGCGCGGGATCGTAGACCCCAAGTAGCTGCCGAGAAGCCCCGGCCGGGTTCGTGAGCGGGCCCAAGATGTTGAAGACGGTGCGGATGCCGATCTCTCTGCGCGGCCCGGCCGCATGCCGCATCGAAGCGTGCAGCGACTGCGCGAACAAGAAGCCCACGCCGGCCTCGTCCACACAACGGGCCATGTCACCCGCGCCCAGCGAGATGTCCACGCCCAAAGCCTCGAGCACATCTGCGCTTCCCGCTGCCGAGGAGACCGCGCGATTGCCGTGCTTGGCCACCGGCACACCGGCTCCCGCCACGACGAAGGCCGTGGTGGTCGAGATGTTGAAGGTGTGCAGCCCGTCGCCGCCGGTGCCGCAGGTGTCGATGTAGCCTGTCACGCTGGGCCGCACCGGCGTGGCCCTCTCGCGCATCGCACGCGCGAAGCCCACGATCTCGTCGACGGTCTCGCCTTTCATGCGAAGGCCAACCACAAGCGCGCTTATCTGGGCCGGCCCGGCTTCACCGTCCATGATCTGCCCCATGATGCGATGCGCGGCGTCTTCGGAAAGCGAGTCTCCGGCCGCCACGCGGGCGATGGCCTGGGCTACCGAGGCCACCGTGGCCGTCTCTTCACTGGCGCGTTGCGAACCGCCCGCAGCGGCGACGACCTGCGGCGTTCCCGATGCCTCTCCGGCCAGCGGGATCTCGCCGGACAGGTCGAGGAAGTTGGCGAGCAGTTTCGCTCCTTCCGGTGTGAGCACGGACTCCGGATGGAACTGCACGCCGTGGATGGGAAGCGAGTCGTGCGAAAGCCCCATGATCACGCCGTCTGCGGTGCGTGCGGTGACCTTCAGCGGTGCCGACACCTCGTCGAGTTCGACACACAGCGAGTGATAGCGCGTCGCAGTGAACGGGCTGGGCACGCCTCGGAAGAGCCCGGTGGAGTCATGCGAGACCTCATCGGTCTTGCCGTGCACGGGCTTGGGAGCACGGCACACGCTGCCGCCGAAGACCTCGGCAATGCACTGGTGGCCCAGACAGACTCCCAGAAGCGGTACCTGCTCGCTGGCGGCCAGGCGGATCACGTCTCGGGAGATGCCGGCGTCATCGGGCGTGCCCGGTCCCGGCGAGACGACGATACCTTTCGGCTCCATCGCCAGCGCCTCGTGCGCGGTGATCGAGTCGTTGCGCCGGACCTCGACGTCTGCCCCCAGCGCCGCCAAGAGCTGCACGAGGTTGTAGGTGAAGCTGTCGTAGTTGTCGATCACGAGGATCATCGGGCGCTCCCCTCGTCCGTCGCGCGCATCCCGGCCGCCAGTTCGAGCGCCCGGTGGAGGGCGGCGGCCTTGTGGCGGCACTCCTCGTACTCCTTCTCCGGATCGGAGTCCGCGACGATCCCGGCGCCTGACTGCAGATAGGCGGTACCGTCGACCAGCACCACGGTGCGGATGGTGATACACATGTCCATCGCGCCATCGAGGCCGAAGTAGCCCACGGTACCCGCGTAGGGTCCGCGCGCCGCCGGCTCGAGCTCGCGGATGATCTCCATCGCGCGCACCTTGGGCGCTCCGCTCACGGTGCCT
>CAYXQU010000156.1:0-4686 GCA_964467305.1 uncultured Eubacteriales bacterium | reverse complement strand
GTGCGCGGTCTTGATGATCCGCTTGGCAATGCCACCCTCGATAATGGCGATATCGGCAGATACGCCATTGCGCTCGGCCATGACCTTGGCGATTCCAAGGCCCTTGATCGACGGGTGGTAGCCCTCCCACGTGTCGTCGGCTTCGATCTCCTCGGGAAGCTGAAGCCGCTCCATGCCATCGTCGACGTAGATCGCCATGACCTTGGCGTTGAACGTCTTGGCCAACGTGACCGCGTACTGCGTCGCGAGTATCGCGGGCTCCGAACCGTCAGTCGCCAGCAGAATCAGGTCGAAGTCGAGGCATACATCCTGGATGTCACCAACCTTGATGTCCTCTGCCGCGCCCTTGATGCAGACCTTCATCCACTCCACCTCCTTCTTGTCCCCTGTCCCACCTTCAGGAGCCGGCGCATCATACGCCGACGCATGAACCCTACGCCGCTGCGCAGGGGCGTGCGGGTGGCTGTGGGCCCAACGGTTCGTCAGGAAGGGGTGTGCGGTGGTAACCGAGCGGTGAACGGCACGGCAAGCACGAGGATGAACGGTGCGATGCGAGCGGCGAGCGTCTAGGCCGAATGGCAGCCGGGCTGCAGACAGACATCGAGCACCACGGAGGTACCCACGTCACTCTTGCTCTCGATGCGCAGCTCGCTCTCCGGTCCGAAGTAGCCCGTGAGCCGGTCGCGGACGTTTCTCAGCGCGATGCCCAACCCTTTGCCCAGCCCTGGCTCGAAGATCGTCTGCAGACGCTCCGTGGTGATTCCCACTCCATCGTCAGCGATGGTGATCTCAAGGCGGTCGCCTATCACACGGGCACGGATCCGAACCGTCAAGGTGGAGCCATCAGGGCGCATGCCGTGACCGATGGCGTTCTCCACCAGCGGCTGGATCATGAAGGCCGGCAGGGGCAGCGCCCTCGCGAGGGGATCGATCTCCTGCAGGATCTGCAGCCGGTCTCCGAAGCGCGCCTTCTCAAGCTCGACATACGTGTCGACGAACTCGAGCTCGCGCTCAAGCGTGACCAGGTCATCGGCCTGCTCGAGCGTCCTGCGGTAGAAGGTTCCGAACTGACGCAGGAGTCGGCGGGCCTCGGCGGGGTCAGTGCGGATGAACGCCGCGATGGTGTTGATGGTGTTGAACAGGAAGTGGGGGTTGATCTGGGCCTGAAGGGCTTTGAGTTCCATCTCCGTGGCGAGTTCAGTCTGGTGCTCCAGTTCTGAGACCTCGAGCTGGGTGGACAGCAGTCGTGCAAGTCCTTCCGCCATGGCAAGCTGCGTCTCGTTCAGATAGCGATCCGAGGTGTAGTAGAACTTGAGCGTCCCCGCCGGGACATCGCGCATCTCGAGCGGAACCACGATGGCCGAGCGCAACTTGCACTTGGGGTCGGGACAGCCGATGTCCTCTTTGCTGTGCAGGATCTGCGGCTCGTCCAAGACGAGCGCTTCGTGCGTGGCCCGCGTGATGATGGGTCCACCCACCAGGTGGTGGTCCTCGCCCACGCCGGCGAATCCCAGCACCCGATCGATATCGGTGATCGCGACGGCGGCCGCCTCGGTCTCCCGCAAGACGATCCGGCAGACTTCGCCAGCGGTCTCTTCATCAAGACCGCGGCGCAGGTAGGGCAGGGTGTCGCTCGCCACGTTGAGGATGCTGTCCGACTGCAGGGCCCGCACGTGGTCCGGTCGCGACATCAATCTCGCGTATACACCGGCGAATGAGACCACCACCAGCCCCACCACCGCGAGCTCGACAATCCACTTCAGTCGCGGATCCGGAAGCACCGTTCCCGCGAGCGCAGCGGTGCCCAAGAAGACGACGAGAACGAGCATGAGCACGTCGGTGAGGTTCTGCCGACGCACACTGGGCAGCACGCCCCCTATCTCCGCCATGCGCTCTTCGATGTCGACGTGCTCGGACACTTCGGTGCTCCTCCTCGATCGGCACAGTCAACGTATCGTACAACGCATCACCACAACTCCGATGGTGCACGCAGGCCTCACACTGGGTACATCTATGCCCGTACGGTTCGAACTAGGCGACCTCGCCTGACCGAAAGTGAGGCCCACCCATGCGGTTCCTGCTTCGATGGCTCGTCTCGTCGATCGCGGTTGCGGTCGCGGTGCTGCTGGTCCCCGGCTTCCGGGTCGACGGCAACGCACTCGCGGCGATCCTCGCGACCGCGGTGGTGATAGGACTGGTCAACGCCACCCTTGGGTTCGTGTTCAAGCTGGGCGCCATTGGCTGCATCATCATGACACTGGGGCTGTTCAACCTGGTCATCAACGCCGGGTTGCTGTGGATCGCCGTGTGGATCGTCAACAACTGGCTCGCGTGGCTGGGAGGCACGTTGGTGGTCGACGGTTTCTGGCCCTACTTCTGGGCGGCCATCGTGATCAGCATCGTCTCGGGGCTGCTCAACTGGTTCGTCCGCACTGACGAGGACCAGGATTAGCCGCATCTGCCAAAGACACCGCCCACCGAGGAGAACCTCATGCCCTTCGGCAAACTGGTAGCACTGTACGGGATCACGACGCTCGTGTTCTTCGCCATCGACTTCGTCTGGCTCACCACCGCGACGAGCCGCATCTATCAACCGTACCTGGGTGACCTGCTGTCACCCAAGCCCAATCTGCCTGTCGCGGCGGTGTTCTACCTGTTCTACGTGGTGGGGATCCTCGCGCTCGCGGTCATTCCCGGGCTCAAGGAGGGCGCGCTTGTCGGTGCACTGTGGCGCGGAGCGCTCTTCGGGCTGCTGGCATACGCGACCTACGACCTCACCAACCTTGCGACGATCCAGGGGTGGCCGTGGCAGGTCTCGGTGATCGACATGATCTGGGGAACGGCCCTCAACACCGTGGTTGCCGCCGCCGGCTTCTTCGCCGGACGCTGGCTTGGACTGGGAGGCTGACCGGCCAATGCCAAGGGCGATGTGGAAGGGCACGATCTCGTTCGGGCTGGTCACCATCCCGGTGAGCCTCATGCCCGCGGTGGCTTCTCGGCAGCTTGCGTTTCACCTGCTCGACAGCGAAGACAACACTCCTGTGCACAACAAGCGGGTCAACGCCGCCGGCGATGAGGTGCCGTGGGAGCGCGTGATCAAGGGCTACGAACTTCCCGACGGACGCTGGGTCACGCTCACCGACGAGGAGTTCAAGGCCGCGAACGTGAACGCCACGCAGACCATCGACATCACCGGAGCGGTCTGCGCCGATCAGGTGCCGCTGACCTACTTCGACACCCCCTACTTCCTCGCTCCCGAGAAGGCCGGCCTCAAGGCCTACGCGCTGCTCCGAGAAGCACTGCGTGATGCGGGTCGCATCGCCATCGGGCAGGTGGTGATCCGCACCCGTCAGCACCTGTGCGCGCTGGTGCCACAAGGCGACATGCTGGTGCTCGAGGTCCTGCGCTACCCTCACGAGCTGCGCGCTGCTGACGATGTCGAAGTCCCCGGCGACGATCTGGAGGCGCTGGGGGTCACCAAGGCCGAGATCGATCTGGCTCGCCAGCTCGTGCGCACCATCGAGTCGGATTGGGCGCCCGACCACTACACCGACACCTACCACGACGACCTGCTCGCGCTGATCGAGCGCAAGGCCGACGGCGAGGCCATCGAGATCGAACGACCTGTCGAAGCGGTGGCCCAGGTGGTCGACATCGCCGAGCTTCTCAAGCGCAGCGTCGAGGAGGCGCGCCGCTCGCGAGCGGCGGGTGAAGGCTAGCCCATGCCACTCGAAGAGTACCGAGCAAAGCGGGACTTCTCGGCAACGCCTGAGCCCAGCGGCGGTGCACCCTCGCCCGACAGGCGCATATTCGTCATCCAGCAGCATCACGCGCGCGCGATGCACTGGGACTTCAGGCTCGAGTTCGAGGGCGTGTTGATGAGCTGGGCGGTGCCCAAGGGCCCCAGCTACGATCCCAAGGACAAACGCCTCGCGGTCCATGTCGAAGACCACCCCATCGATTACGCCGCCTTCGAGGGCGTGATCCCCGAAGGCGAGTACGGTGCGGGCAAGGTGATCGTGTGGGACCGCGGCACGTGGGAACCCATCACCGACCCGCACGCGGGCCTTGAGAAGGGCGACTTCAAGTTCCGGCTGTCCGGCGAGAAGCTCGTAGGGGGCTGGGTGCTCGTGAGGCTCAAGCCGCGCCCGGGCGAGAAGCGCGACAACTGGCTGCTCATCAAGGAACGCGACGACATGGCCAGGCCGTCGTCAGAGTTCGACGTGACCCGCGACATGCCGCAGTCGGTGGTCTCGGGGTTGCGCGTCGACGACGTGGGGGCGACCCCCGCTGCGACGTCACCGGGACCATCGCCAGAGCCCCCATCCGCCACCGTCTCTCCAGACTCCGCCTCCGTGCGCCGCGCGGACGTCTCTGCCCCCGACATCGCGCTGTGCACCCTGGTCACCACCGCACCGGCAGGCGACGGCTGGCTGGGCGAAGTGAAATACGACGGCTACCGCGTCACCATCGCGATCGCGGGCGGCAGCGCCACCTGCTTCTCGCGCAACGGCGAGGACCTCACCGCGAAACTGCCACAGATCGCCGCAGCTGCCAGCGCACTACCGGCCGATGACGCGACACTCGACGGCGAGATCGTGGTCTTCGACGACGCCGGCGTCTCGCACTTCGGCTTGCTGCAGAAGGCGCTGGCCAACGCGCCGGAGCGCATCGCGTTCGTCGCCT
>CAYXQU010000155.1:0-4691 GCA_964467305.1 uncultured Eubacteriales bacterium | reverse complement strand
GTGCCCACGAGGAGCAGCGGACCGGTGGCGCTGTGCGCGCGGTGGCACACGGCACAGAGGTTGGTGTCGCGGTCGTAGAGGCCGTGCGGGGTTGTGGTCGTCTCGGACGTGGTCTCGTAGACGGTCTTGATGTAGGTGCGCGCGCTGGGCGTGCCCACGTTGCCCGACTCATCGACCGAAGCGACGCTGTACCAATACTCGGTCGACGGCAGCGTGGTTTCGTCGTGGAAGCTCGCAGTCACGACAGGCCCCTGAGTGGTCAGCTGCGATGCCGTGCCGGTACTCGTGGTGGAGCGGTACACGCGGTAGCCGCTGGCCAGAGGTGACGGCGTCCAGGTCACCGTCACCGACTCGGTGTTGCGCGGCGAGATGTTCACCGGTGGCGGCAGGACCGAGAGACTCGTCGAGGTGAGGTCACCAGACTGGCTTCTTGGCCCTTCGCCTCGCGCATCGACCGCAGAGATCGCGTAGCGAAGCGGCGTCAGGCGAGGGGCGTCCTCATCGGCATACGAGAGGTCGTCGCCGGGCGCCACGGTGGCCACGGCCGAGAAGGGCGCGCCGTCGACAGAGCGCCACACGCGATAGCTGACCGGCGGGACGGTGCCGGTGCTCTCGGTCCAGTTCACCGCGATGTCGCGGAAGCCGGCCTCGCGGGCGTGCACCGCTACAGGTGGCCTGGGCGCGGCGGCCAAGGTGGACACCGAGTTGCTCCCTGAGCGTGCCGAGGCGTTGCCGGCTGCATCGACTGCGGTGACGTTGAGCGCGTGAACGGTCTCGGTGGCCAGGTTCGACAACGTCATGCTGTTGACAGGCGATGTGCCCAGAATCGACTCGTTGTCGCGAATCTCGTAGTAGGAGACGCCGGAGACCGCGTCTGTCGATGCGCTCCACGTCATGAGCAGCTCACTGGCGGACTGCGCCGTCACCGAGGGAGTCGATGGCGTCGACGGAGCAACGATGTCGGACTTCAGCGCCAGACTCTGGACCGTCTCTTTGTTGCCACCGGGATCGACCGAGTAGAAGTAGAGGGTCGCGGCACCTTGAGCCGGAGGCGTCACCGGAGCCGAGAATGTCGACCACGGACCAGTCGCCGAGGTCCAGCTGTAGTAAGTCAGACCGGGTTCATCGGACATGAGCGACACCGCCGGAGTGGTGATCCACCACCCGTCGGTCCCATCCGGGACTGCAGGCTCGATGGTGTATGTCGTCTCGGGAGACGTGGTGTCGGTGGTGCGAAGGATCGTCCCGTAGGCCCCGACGATCCACCCATGGTCAGTATCGGTGAAGCCCACCCCGTACAGCGGGTTGGTGGTTCCGGGGTACTGCGTGCTCCACGTCGTGCCACCGTCGGTGGTCTTGCGGACGACGCCGCTGTTGCCCACCAGGTAGCCTGACTGGCTATCGATGAAGGTGATGTCGGTCAGCTCGGTCGTGCCGGCGTTGGCCGTCTGGGGAGTCCAGCTACCACCGCCGTCAGTGGTCTTGAGTACCGTCCCGGAGACCCCCACGACCCAACCTGTGTCAGCATCGATGAAGTAGCCGTCGTTGAGGTTCGCTGCGGTGATCGAAGCGCTCGACCACGTCGAGCCACCATCGGTGGTCGAGATGAAGTAGCCACCAGCGCCCCATGCGTAGGCGGTCAGCGAGTCGATCGCTTTGGTGCCAAGCAGGTTCACAGAAGCGACGCCCGCATCTTGCGCCACCCAGTTCGCGCCAGCATCAGTGGTCTTGAGCACCGTGCCACTGTCGCCGACTATCCAACCTGTCTGGTCGTCGGAGAATGACACCCCGCGCAGAGTCTGCGTCGTCGGTGAGCTCTGAGTCGCCCACGTGGTATGCGTGACGGTGGTCCGGATCGCTCCCCCGTCACCCACGGCCCAACCCTTCTCCGAATCCACGAAGTCGACGTCATGGAGCGACGCGGTCCCACCGGACTGCTGAGCCCCCCACGTGATGCCGCCATCGTGGGTGTGCGCAATCGCCCCGGAGTCACCTACGGCCCAGCCCTCGTTGATGGAGGCGAAGTCGACAGCGCGGTACGTGCTCACCGACCAGAAGCCCGTGAGCTCCCACGAAGCCCCGCCATCGAAGGTGCGGCGCATCGCTCCTGCGTCGCCTACGATTCCTGCCGTGTCCTCATCGCGGACGGTGACGTGCCTCAGGATTCCACGGAATCCAGCATCCTGTGTCGTCCAAGTCGCCCCGCCATTGGTGGTCCGCAGCACGATCGAACCGGTGCTGCTTCCCCCCACCGCCCAACCTGAGTCCGCATCAGCCATCTCCACCGAATACAACCCCGTGGTCGTTCCGCTGGTCTGGGCGGTCCATGTCGCGCCACCGTTCGTGGTCTTGCGGATGCGACCGGTCGCCCCCACCGCCCACCCGGTGTCGGCATCAATGAAGTACACGGCGTTCAACGTCGTTGTGACCCCGGAGGACTGTGCCGTCCATGTGTCGCCACCGTCGCTGGTCGTGCGGACTGTTCCACCCGTGCCGGCGACCCAGCCACGGTTCTCATCGATGAAGAAGATGTCGTTGAGTGTCTGGGTGGTGCCGGAAGTAAGCGCCTCCCAGTTCTCGCCACCGTCGGTCGTGCGCAGAATGGTTCCGCCTGCCCCGCATGCCCACGCCGTGGAGGAGGAGGCGACATCGACTCCGTAGAGCGTGGTGGATATCCCCGAGGTCTGTGGAGTCCACGAGCTGCCGTGATCGGTGGTCTTGCCAATGAAGCCGCCCGAGCCAACCAGCCAACCGGTCGTAGACCCGTTGAAGGCGATGTCGTAGAGGTCATTAGGTCCGAGCGTGCGGCTCGCCCATGAGTCGCCTGCGTCCTCGGTCTTCATGACCAAGCCCGAGGCCCCTACGACGATACCTGCCATCTCGCCTGTCCACGCGGCACCGTTGAGCCTGCTCGTCGTGCCCTGCTGCTGACCGCGCCAGCTCACACCGTTGTTGTCAGTCCGGAGCATGGTGCCGTAACGACCCACTCCGTGGGCCTTCTGGGCATCCCCTGCACTCATGCCGTAGATGGGCTGCGTCCCGGACTTCTGGGACGTCCATGTCTCTCCACCGTCCTCGGTGAACAGAACCAGGCCGGAGTCGCCGGCGATCCAGCCGGTCTGAGCGTCTCGGAAGGCCACCGCACGCATGGTCGTGTTGAGGCTGGTCGGCACGCCCAGGTTGTTCAGGTAGGAGATATCGAGCGCCTCCCACGTTGCCCCACCATCGGTGGTCTTGAGCACCGTACCCGTGTTGGTGGTCGTGTTTCGGTTTCCAACCACGAAGCCCACTTGGGTGTCGACGAAGTCAACCCCGTTGAGGATCTGCGTGGTAGGGATCGTCTGCGTGCTCCAGTTGGTGCCGTTGGTGGTGGCGGTGATCACGCCGTCGCCCACCGCCCATGCGTGCATGGCGTCAACCGCATCGACTCCGTACAGAGTCTGCGTGGTGCCCGAAGTCACTGTGGCCCACGACGTCGACCCGCCGTTGCTCGTCTTGCGAACAGCGCCTCCCGAGCCCACGATCCATCCCACCTGATCGTCAACCATCGCGATCGAACGACCGGTGAAGCCGTTCGTGGCGGTCTGATTGGTCCACGTGGCGCCGCCGTCGGTCGTCTTCCGGATGACGCTCGCGTCGCCCGTGACCCAGCCGACCTCGCCATCGACGAAGTCGACGCCCCGCAGAATGCCCGTGGCGCTCACGTCGAGCGGTTCCCATTGAACGCCGTCGGTGTCCGAGTGCAGTACGGTTCCCGCGATCCCAACCGCCCACACGTCCGAACCCACCGTGTCGACGTCGTAGAGCGTGTTGCCTTGGGGGAGCGGATTCTGCCAGTACCAGCTCTTCTGCCCGGTGGGACCGGTGGAGAGGGCGGCGTCAGCGGTGGCCGGTGCGCCTACCGAGAAACCCGTCAGAAGCAGCAGCGAAGCAAGCGTCAGACGGACGCCTCGGTACAGCTCGCCTCGCACGCGCGCGAGTGCTCGACTGACGGAATATGAACGTAGATTCTTGACTGGTAGCTCCTTGAGCGCGTACGAACCCCAGCGTAATTCCGAAAACTAACGCTTCAGTCTACCCGATGAGGAGCAATTATGGTATGCCGTGGCGCCGAGTTCTCGCAGTTCAGGGCGTACTACTCGGCTGCTTCGTAGGCCTCTTTGAGCCAGGCCACGACTTCCTCGTCCACGTCGCGCGGCTTCCGAAGGGCGAGGTGGTGCATGAATCGACCCGGCGAAGGCTCCACGATCTGTGACCAGCGCGGCGACTCGATCCTTCTCGGAAGGGCGACCGTCAGAACCAAGGAGACGTCGGTCCTGCCCTGATAGATGTCAGGAATCCATGCAAACACGAACGCACTCGAGCGCCTGAATCCAACCTGGCCGGCGCTGACCCGGACCTCAGTCGTGCCAATCGAGTTCATCGCGTCGTGCACGGCCTCGAACACTTCGCGTGAAGCGTCCCTGCCCTCGAAGAACTGCTGCAATCTCATGGCCATGCTCCCCCGTGCGGCGAATACCTCTCGGACCGACTCTCTGCAGGTCCGAGGCCCCCAAAGCCACGACTGCGCTATTCGTCAAACCGTATCGGACTCCTACGAGTTGTATTCCCCAGCTGCTCACCGGGACTTCTGTTTGGATGCGCCTGTTAGAACTTGGTTGGGCAAGTCACGGAGGAACCACAGCCCCAGT
>CAYXQU010000154.1:0-4693 GCA_964467305.1 uncultured Eubacteriales bacterium | reverse complement strand
GCGATCGCGCTCTACGTCTTTCTTGCCAGCATGCTCACCGCGGCAGTCGCGCTGATGGGCCTGCCCGGCGATCTGGAATCGGCGTCGAAGCTCGAGCTGATCGTGGGCGCGCCCACGATGCCCACAGACCCCGTGCTCGCGGCCATCGCGTCGGTGATGATCGCTCTGGGCGTTGGGTTGGGCGCGGTCGCCGGTGCGTGGGTCGCCGAGACGGTCACGCTGGCCCGCATCCGAGACGAGGGTTTCTCGGGAGACGACCCGGACGGCAAAGGCCTGCACAAGAAGCCGCAGTCGCGGGGCTGGGCGTTTCTGGGGTGGGAGGGCCGGCCGGTGTCCGGGGACGCACTGGTCGCCGTGGCGCTTGTCGCCGTAAGCGTGCTACCGCGCGGTGTGGGGGTGCTCAGCGACCTGGCCACGCCGCTGGCCGATCCCACCTGGATGAAGGGCGACAGCATCGCTGCGGCGGTGATCACCATGCTGGCGTTGATCGTCGCGTGGTTCTTCTCGGCGAAACTCACGGTGGAGCGCACCGGGGTGGTGGCGGTGTGGATCGTGCTTGCTGCGGGACTGCTGCAGACGGTGGTGTTCACGGTGGTTTCGCTGGTGGGGCAACCCTGGCCTTTGGCCGATGCGCTGCAGATGGTCGCGATCAACTTCATCCCCGCTGTCGCCACCCTGGCAGCGGCACTCGCGGGCGTGGCGTTCGCACAAGGCGCGAAACCAGCTACAATCGCGCCACCAGAGGGGCCGCGCCGCCGGGCCGGATAGACCCGACCACGACCTTGGAGGAGACACATGTCTGAGACGCCGCTTGTTGGAATCGTCATGGGATCGAGCTCGGACATGGGCGTGATGAGCGACTGCGCCGCCCAACTCGAGGAGCTGGGCGTCCCCTACGAGATGGTCGTGGCCAGCGCGCACCGTAACCCCGATCGTGTGCACGAGTGGGCTTCCACCGCAGGGGAGCGCGGCATCAAAGTCATCATCGCCGCTGCCGGCAAGGCCGCGCATCTGGGCGGCGTGGTCGCGGCGTTCACCCCGCTGCCGGTCATCACCGTTCCCATGAAGACGAGCGACCTGGGCGGGCTCGACTCGCTGCTGTCGATGGTGCAGATGCCCACCGGCGTGCCGGTCGCTTGCGTCGCGATCAACGGCTCCAAGAACGCCGCGATCCTCGCTACGCAGATGCTTGGCACCTCGATGCCGGAGTACCGAGAGACCATCGCCGCATACAAGCGCAAGATGGCCGAGGCCTAAGCGCGCTAAACTTCCCCCCTATTCGTGCCGATAACGCACGTACGGACTGCTCTTTGTCGAGGGGATGCGCGTGATCCGCGCGAATCGGACAGATGGATTCACTCTCGTGGAGCTGATGGTCGTGGTTCTGGTCATCGGCATCCTCGTGGCCATCGCTGTGCCCGTCTTCCAGGCTGCTCAGGTCAACGCGGCTAAGCGAACCTGCCTGTCGAACCAGCGCCAGATCGAAGGCGCGTGCAGTGTCTGGGTGGTCGAGTTCGCCCCGCGCTCGGTGAGCGACCTGGCGGGTCTCATCGATGCGGGCCACCCGCTGATCACCGGCGGCACCATGGTGCGGCCGCCGTCGTGCCCCTCGGCTCCCGTGCCGGCTGACCGCAACAACCCCACCGCTGCTGAGGGCGCCTACGCGCTCGACAACGCCGGTGCGGTGGTCGACTGCACGTTCGGTGACCCGGTGGCGCACGGCCACTACTAGGGACCGGTCCTCCGAGGCCCGTCGCGGCCGCCGCTGACACTCAGGGGATCGGGTTGTCACTTCCCGCATACGCTCTGCTCGGCGATACTGTTTCTGCGTCGCCTCTGAGCACGGCCTATTCGATAGCGGGAGGAATACATGCAGAAGCGGACCTACGAAGACGTTCGCATCGTTGGGCACCTGATCGATTCCGGCACCATGTCAGCCGTGATGGATCACATAATCGCGCTGGGTGGCGAGTTCGAGACGCTCAGTTTCGAGGTGGGTCGCACCAACGACGATGTCTCGGTCGCGGTTCTGCGCGTGCGTGCGCCGCAGCCCTCGGTGCTCGACGAGATCCTGCTGGCGATCCAGGAGCACGGCGCGGTGTCGTGCGAGCCCGCCGATGCGCAGTTCTCCTCGGCACCGCTCGATGGCGTGTTCCCTGATGGCTTCTACTCGACCACCAACCTCGACACCGATGTGCGGCTGCAGGGCGGCTGGGTGCCGGTCTCCAATCCCGAGATGGACCTGGGGGTGCGTGTCGACCCGCAGGCGTGTGTCGCCGAGGCGATCCCCATGGCCGACGTGCGCGCCGGCGAGCTCTACGTGGTGGGGCACGGCGGCATCCGCGTGCACCCGCAGGAGCGCCCGCGCGAGAGCCAGTCGTTCGAGTTCATGGCCAGCGCCGTCTCTTCCGAGAAGCCCAAGGCGCAGGTCGTCGCCGAGGTCGCCCGCATGCTGCGCGACACACGCGAGGCCGGCAAAGAGGTCATCGCGGTGGTTGGCCCCGCGGTGGTGCACACCGGTGCTGCCGAGCACCTCGCGCGCCTGGTCGAGCTGGGCTACGTGAGCGTGCTCTTTGGTGGCAACGCGATCGCGGTCCACGACATCGAGTCCGCGATGTTCGGCACCTCGCTTGGCGTGTCACTGTCCGAGGGCACCCCCACGCACGGCGGCCACCAGCACCACCTGCGCGCGATCAACGCGGTGCGCGGAGCGGGTTCGATAGCAGCCGCGGTGGACCAGGGGCTCATCGGCAAGGGGCTCATGTACACGCTTGTGAAGACGGGGACGCCGTTCGTGCTGGCCGGTTCGATCCGAGACGACGGCCCGCTTCCCGATGTCATCACCGACGCGATGGTCGCCCAGCGCGAGATGCGCGGCTACGCTCAGCGCTCCGGCGCGTGCCTCATGCTGTCGACGATGCTGCACTCGATCGCGACCGGGAATATGCTGCCCGCCAGCGTGACCACGGTGTGCGTCGACATCAACCCGGCGGTCGTGACCAAGCTCGCGGACCGCGGCTCGTGGCAGACCATCGGCGTGGTGACCGACGTGGGACTCTTCCTCGAGCAGCTGGTTATCGACCTGGAGCGCTAGGTTCGCCCGCGGCATACCGCTTGCACCCTGCAGGGTAGGAACCACCCAGGAGGCATGCCGTGTTGGGTTCGAATCGCGCGTCCAAGTCCGGGCAGGGGGCACTTCTCGTGCCGCCCGTCGATCTCACCGTTCCCGAGAACCTCGAGACCGCCACCTTCGCCAACGGTTGATTCTGGACCCCTGACGCCCGGTTCGGGCTGGTCGAGGGAGTGTGGCGCACGCGCGTGGGCTATGCCGGTGGCGAGATCGACCAGCCCACCTACCGGCGCATAGGCGACCACACCGAGTGCTTCGAGGTCGACTTCGACCCAGCGGTGGTTTCCTACGAAGACCTGCTCGAGCTGTTCTGGCAAAGTCACGATCCCACCAAGGCCGCGTGGAAGACGCAGTACGCATCGCTTCTGCTGGTGAGCGGCGATGAGCAGCTGGCGGCGGCACGCGCGAGTGCCGGGCGCTACGAGCGGTTGCTGGGGGTTCGCGTCCACACCCGCATCGAGCCGCTCACCCGTTTCTGGATGGCCGAGGACTATCACCAGAAGTACTACCTGCGCCAGGACCGCCTGCTAATGAAGGAGTTCCACGGCTTCTATCCGCGTGAGAGTGACTTCGTCGCGAGCACCGCCGCGGCGCGGGTGAATGGCTACCTCGCCGGCGCCGCCCCCGCGGCTCGCCTCGCGCGCGATCTCGAGGGGCTGGGGCTCAGCGCTGCGGCTTCTACACGGCTGCAGCAGGTCGCCTCGGCACGCTGATCGTCCTTGGTATTCCCCCGTTCATGGAATGGTCGTGGACAGCTATATGCAGCCTGCATATAGTGTAGGTGACATCTAGTGCCCGGTGCCCGAGATGACCTCGTCGTCTGGGCTGGCGCCAAGGAGCGTTTCGTATGTGTCCTGAGGATCGACGCGCTGAGACCGGTTCCGCGCAGGCACCGCACCACGGTGGCCGCCTGCACGGCGGCGGCCGTCCCTGCTGCCGGCGTGCCGGAGGCGGAGGCGGCGGTGCGTTCGTCGAGCCTGCGGCGCTGGCCGCGCTGCTTGGTGTGAGCGCGCACGGCTACGACCTGCGGCGAGAGATCCGCGAGATCACCGGCGGCGAGCTCGATGTGGATGCAGGCGGGCTGTACCGGACGCTGCGGCGGCTCGAGGACGAGGGCTTCGTGACCTCACGGTGGGAAAGCGGGGAGTCAGGGCCACAGCGCCGAGACTACGCGCTCACCGCCGAAGGCCGCGAACTTGCCCACGACTGGATCGCACACCTGCGCGAGCGGCAGCGGCTCTCCGGCTTGCTGGCCGACGCGCTTGACTCGGCACTGGGAGATCGGGCCGATCAAGAGAAGGAGGATCACCATGCCTAGATTCGATGGAACCGGTCCTGCAGGAGAGGGGACCATGAGTGGGCGCGGCAGGGGCGTGTGCGCCACAGACGAGCCACAGGTCGTGGAGCGTTTCGAGAGGGCAGGGCTCCCGGGGCGTGGCCTGGGCCTTGGCTGGTTCGGGCGTGCTGCTCGCTTCGGTGGCCGAGGACGTGGCGCCGGCGCGGGCATGGGCCGCGGCCGCGGGATGGGCCGGGGTATGGGACGCGGGTGGCGGCGATGAAGGT
>CAYXQU010000153.1:0-4731 GCA_964467305.1 uncultured Eubacteriales bacterium | reverse complement strand
ATCACGAACGCCGAGAAGATCCCGAGCACGATGTGGCCCGCGTACATGTTGGCAAAGAGTCGAACTGCCAGCGTGAGCGGTCGGACCAGGAACGTCGAGACGAACTCGAGCAGGAACAGGAAGCCGCCCAGCAGCAACCTGCCCGCGAGCGGCATCTCACGCACACCCGAGGGGACCAGGCTCTTGAAGTAGCCATAGAACCCGTTCTTGGCGAATCCCACGTAGACGAAGGCGAGCCAAGCCAGAAGCGCAAGAGCGGTGGTGCCGCCCATGCTGCCGGCGAACGACTTGCCGCCGGGGATGAGACCCAGCAGGTTCGACGTCAGGGTGAGGAAGAAGAACGTGGCCAACAGGCTGACGAACTTCGGACCGTCCTTCTCGCCGATGACGTCGGATGCCATGTCGCGGATGAACTGCACACCCGCCTCGATGGCGCCGACGAAGCGGCTTGCCGGAGCGAGATCGGTCACATCACCGCTTTGCGCGGCGAGCGCCAACCGACGCTTCGACGTGTTGGCTGACACGATGAAGATCACGGAGATCACCACAAGCGCGATGATGAGCCAGCTGGTGTAGTTGGTGAGCACACCCAGACCGGTCACCGCCCCGTGGAAGTCCATGTTGTCGAACGGAAGCACGGATAGCTCGTGCAACAGGTGTTCGATCTTCTCGGACAGCAACTCCTGAAACTCCACGCGACCGACTCCTTCCTTACTGACGGGTCACCGCCGGCCTGCGATACCGGTGCAGACCCGCGTAGCGAACCACTTCGACGGTGTACAGAACGAAGAAACCGCCCGCGAGGACTATCGCGAACGGCTTGAACCCGGTGGGGGCGACGGTCTTGTAGGCCCAAAGGGCCAACGTGACCGCGGCAAGGCGTGCCAGAAGGAGCATCGAGGCCAACATGAGGCCCGCGAAAGAGGACTCGGGCGTGACAAGCCGAAAACTGGAGCGGGAGACCCAAAGGAGGCCTGCGCCACACACAAGACCGAGGAAGCCACCAACAAACGGATTACCGAGTGCGTCGATGCTATAGGCAAGTAACGTGCTCAGCTGGGATTCCCCTCTTGCGTGTCAGTGCAGTGTGCTCGAGAGCGTCTCAAACCGCGCGCGCCCGTCGCGTGGCATCTCACTGTGAGGTGAGGGTGGCCCGTGCGAGCGGTGCTGTTTCATGCACCCCGAATGCGCGCGAACATCGTAGCCGAACGGTAACGGGGTCGCAAGGAACATTCACGGTGCTGAATCGCCCGCGGGCTCGATATCAGCGACGTCCGGACATCAGTCGAGGTCGGCGTGCGTGTCGTGTCGGTGCGCCGCCTCGAACAGTCCAAGCCAGTAGACCATCACCCCGCTGACCGACAGCAGCAGCGCCAGAGCCGCGAAGCGCAGTGACCCGGTGGTGTAGCGAACCGCATACGCGCCCATGGCCAGTGCGGCCGACCAAGCGTAGATGATGAGGACCGTCTGACGCTGGCTGAATCCTCGCGTGAGAAGCCGGTGGTGGATGTGCCCGCGGTCGGCCTCTTGGATGGGCCGCTTGTGGCGCAACCGCCTGATGATGGCCGAGACGGTGTCGAAGATCGGCACGCCGATGATGATGAGCGGCACAGCCAGCGCGATGGCTGCTGTGGTCTTCATCACGCCCATGAGTGACGTCGCCGCCAGTGTGAATCCCAGAAGCATCGCCCCGGAGTCGCCCATGAAGATCGACGCCGGGTTGAAGTTGTAGCGCAAGAACCCCAGGCAGGCACCGATCACGGCTGCGGCCAGGATCGCCGCGTCGAGCCGGTTGGCAGGCGCCGCCAAGACCAGCAGGCTCGTGGCCGCGATCGCGCTGACTCCGGCCGCAAGGCCGTCGAGGCCGTCGATGAGGTTGATGACGTTGGCGAAGCCAACGAGGTAGATCACGGTGACGGGGATCGACAGCAGCCCGAGCTGGATCAGCCCGCCACCGAACGGGTCACCCACGTAGTCGATTCGCAACCCGGCGGCCACCACGACCCCCGCCGCTGCGATCTGACCCCCCAGTTTCACGAACCACGGCAGGTCCACGATGTCGTCGATCAGGCCCACCACGAACATGAGCACGAGACCCGCACCCACGCCCACGAGTCTCACCCTACCGCCGTCACCACCCAGAAGCACTTCTGCCCACCCCAGGTACGACTCACCAACCACCTGGAGCCCGATCGCACCCAGGATCCCGGCGAAGAGTGCCACGCCACCAAGGCGCGAGATGGGCTCGGAATGCACTTTGCGTCCACCGGGCTGATCGACCAGCCCATAGCGCAGCGAGATGGCGCGTACGACCGGCGTGACCACCAAAGCGACCACGGCGGCGAACACGATCAGGACAGCGTAGTGCAAAGGGCTCACTGCGTCGCACCCTCCGCAGACACGGGCGCCACTTTGCGCGGTACGACCCCTGCCTCGGCGAGCAGTTCCTCGGAAAGTGGATCCGGATACGAGTCGCGGAACACAATATCGACGACTCCGGCATTGAGCAGTATCTTCGCGCACAGCACGCAGGGCTGATGGGTGCAGTAGGCGGTCGAGCCGTCCATAGCGATACCGTGCTTGGCAGCTTGGATCACGGCGTTTTGCTCGGCATGTATCCCGCGGCACAGCTCATGTCGGCTCCCTGAGGGGATACTGCGCTGCTCGCGCAGGCAGCCCACTTCCTCGCAGTGTGCCAGCCCCTGCGGGACACCGTTGTAACCGGTGGCCAGGATGCGTTTGTCCTTCACGAGCACCGCACCGGTCGCTCGGCGCAGACACGTGGACCTGCCTGAGACCTGCTCGGCGATGGACATGAAGTACTCGTCCCATGACGGTCGACCCATGAGTTCGCTCGCTCCTTAGCGCGTGGCTACTTGGTGCCGAAAAGCCTGTCGCCGGCATCACCGAGGCCCGGGACGATGTATCCGTGGTCGTTGAGGTGGCTGTCGACGGCGCAGGTGTAGATCCTGATGTCGTCACAGCAGCTCACGACTTCATCGATGCCTTCCGGCGCCGCAAGAAGCACGAGCAGGTTGATGTGCCGTGCGCCCTTCTCGCGGAGGAACTCCACGGCGGCGGCGGCAGACCCGCCGGTGGCGAGCATCGGGTCGACGATGAGGATCTCGCGCTCGGCGATGTCATCGGGCAGCTTGTGGTAGTAGGAGACAGGCTTGAGTGTCTCCGGGTCGCGGTAGAGCCCCACATGTCCCACCTTGGCAGCAGGGATCAGTTCCAGGATGCCGTCGACCATCCCAAGCCCCGCACGCAAGATGGGCACGACCGCGACCTTCTTGCCGGCGAGTACCCGGGTGGTGGTCTGCGTGATGGGGGTGGTGACGGTGGTCTCGGTGAGCTGGAAGTCGCGCGTCGCCTCGTAGGCCTCGAGCATCGCGAGCTCCTTGACGAGCTCACGGAACTCCTTGGCGCCGGTTCCCACATCGCGCAGGATCGAGAGCTTGTGCTGTACGAGGGGGTGGTCCACGACGACCACGTTGTCAGGGAACACGCGCGCTTCAGTCATCCTGTGGTGTCCTTTCGCCAAGTCCGTGGGTAGCGTCGATCACAGCTCGGGGTAGAGCGGCCGGGCATCGAGAAGCGCTTGGACCTCAGCGCGGATGTCATCGAGAGCAGACGCATCCTCGCGCTTGAAGATCGCGTTCGCGAGTAGGCACCCCACCGTGTGCGACTCGCCCTCGGTGAAGCCCCGGGTGGTCATGGCGGCCGACCCTACACGGATGCCGCTCGTGACAAAGGGGCTCTCGGGGTCGTTGGGAATCGAGTTCTTGTTCACGGTGAAGCCCACCTCTTCGAGCAGCGCCTGGGCCTCTTTGCCGGTGATCGACGCGGGACGCAGGTCGACCAGCATGAGGTGGTTGTCGGTGCCGCCTGAGATCAGGCGCAGCCCGCACTCGACCATCGCAGCGCCCATCGCCTTGGCGTTGATGACGACCTGGTCGATGTAGGCGGTGAACTCGGGCTGCATGGCCTCTTTGAAGGCGACAGCCTTGGCCGCGATGATGTGCTCCAGTGGACCGCCTTGCAGGCCCGGGAAGACCGCCTTGTCGAGTGCCGATGCCCACTTCTCCTTGCATAGCACGAAACCGGAGCGCGGCCCGCGGAGCGTCTTGTGCGATGTCGAGCTGACGAAGTCGGCATACGGTACCGGCGACGGGTGAGCACCGGTGGCCACCAGACCGGCGATGTGCGCCATGTCGACCATGAAGACGGCGCCCACCTCTTCGGCGATTCCGGCGAAGCGCTCGAAGTCGATGACGCGCGGATACGCCGAGGCGCCCGCGATGATCATCTTGGGACGGTGTTCCTTGGCAAGTGACTCGACCTCGTCGTAGTCGATCATCTCGGTGAGCGGGTCGAGGCCGTAGTCGACCACGTTGAACCACTTGCCCGAGAAGTTGACCGGCGAGCCGTGAGTGAGGTGACCGCCGTGGGCGAGGCTCATGCCCAAGACGGTGTCGCCGGGGTCGAGCGCAGCGTAGTAGACGGCCATGTTGGCCTGGGCACCCGCATGCGGCTGCACGTTGGCATGGTCGGCACCGAACAGCTCGCACGCGCGGCTGCGGGCGAGGTCCTCGACCTCGTCGACCACTTCACAACCACCGTAGTAGCGTTTGCCCGGCAGCCCCTCGGCGTACTTGTTGGTGAGCACGCTTCCGGCGGCCTCGAGAACCGCAGGCGACACGAAGTTCTCGGAGGCGATGAGCTCGATGG
>CAYXQU010000152.1:0-4769 GCA_964467305.1 uncultured Eubacteriales bacterium | reverse complement strand
ACCGAGATCTACACTATCCTCTTCGTCGGCAGCGTCTCCGCCGCCCACCACCGCGACCACCTTGTCGCGGTACAGTGCGCCGTCGCACGTGGCGCACCACGAAACGCCGCGACCGGTGAACTCGGCCTCGCCCGGTACGCCGAGCTTGCGAGGAACCGCGCCGGTGGCCAGGATCACGCACTTGGCGATGAAGGTCTCGCCCTCTGACTCCAGCTCGAAGGAGCCGTCAGGGTTCTGTGTGACGCGCTCGATGGGCGAGAAGGTACGTATGATCGCACCGTGCTCCTCGGCCTGCTTGGCCATCAGGTCGCCCAGCTCGGCGCCGGAGAGTCCCTGAGGAAATCCGGGGTAGTTCTCCACCCAGTCGGTCGTCACGATCTGACCACCGGGGATACCGCGCTCGAACACCACGGTCTTGGCACGGCCGCGCGCGGCATACAGGGCCGCCGCCAGACCGCCGGGACCCGCTCCCACGATGGCGATATCTATCTGCTCCGTTGTCACTGCGCGACCCCCTGGGTTGACTCGACCGAGCGCCCTGCCGCCTTGGCGTCCTGTTCGATCTGCTGGCGGATCAAGATCGCCTGCTGGTTGATGGCATGTTGCTGCTGATCGTCTTCGGTGAGTTTGATGACCTTGTCCATCTGGGCAGCGGCCTGCTCGTAGTCAGGGGTGCCCTTCTGCCAGAAGAAGATGCCCAGATTGAAGTTCCCGTTGACATGGTTGGGGTCGTTCGCGAGCACCTTGCCCACTTCGCGGATCGCCTGATCGGTCTGACCGTTGTAGAACAGCAGCGTGGCGAGGTCGGCACGGGCCTCATTGTCTTGCGGCGCCACAGCGAGATAGCGCCCGAAGTACCTGATCCCCTGCGGTGCAACCTGGAACAACACGCCTTGCTGCCCCGATGCACGGGCGCTTTCCGCGGTGTCGAAGTAGAAGTTCGCCATGATCAGCAGCGCCTCGGGATCACTGGCGTTGGAGGACAAGGTGATGAGCGCCTCGTACGCGTTGACCTGACTGGGGGACAGGAGCGCCTTGAACTCCGAGGGCAGTCCGCCGGCGCCGGTCCCCGTCCGGTCTTGCGTGTAGAGGGCGATCGCGATGACCGCAACGAACACCGCGACCGCAACCGCCAGGATCGTGATGGGCACCCGGTAGCGCTGGAACGGGCGGATGATGTAGCGCTTGGCGAATCCGCCCTCAAGCCCGTCGCCATGGCGCTCTACCGGAATCCCCAAGGCCTGCGCCTTGAGCAACATGTTGAGGTCGTTGGTGACGAGGATGACGTCTTGTTCGGGATCGCTCGATGCCGCCTGCCAGATCTGGTAGACCGTCGCGAGGATCCGGTCGTCGGAGTTGCGGGTCGTGAAGCCTTGGGGCAGGGGTATGTCGCTATCCAGGGTGGCCACGCGCAGCGTGCCGCCATCCGGCACCTCGACGCCATCGACCAAAGAGCCGTCCTCGGACAGCTCGAACAGCAGGCGGCTGACCTCACGACCCCGGAAGCGAAGGTCGGGGTCTACCCGGGCGGTCTTGAGTTTGTCGAGCTCGCCGAGCACCGTCTCGGGGATGACCACGTCTGCGCGCGGAAACGAGAGCACGGCGTTGGGATCCGCCAACAGCACGTTCGTATCGAGGATGACGACCTTGTTCATACCGGACCTTCCACAGCTGTAGAACCCTCATCTTACTTGACCTATTCGGCTCGCGCCGTCTCACTCCTCGCCGTGCCCGTTGTGCCGGCTCCGGCGCGGGCGGGTGTCCTCGTCGGGGACGGCACGCACCCGGCGAACCACGATGAACAGCAGGACGGCCAAGACGATCACCACGCCCACGATCATGACCAGCCTGTCGAGGTACGACGCTCGTATGTCCACCGTCTGGGTCTGGAGCATCATGTCGCCGGCGAACACAGACACCATGAGAGTTCCCGAGAGTGAGTCGGGCATCTCGACCGGGATCTCCAGAAACGTGTCTTGCGGCGGAAGCTCGAGGCTTTGCACGCTGTCGCTTGACCGTACTCCACCGGCCGGCGTCGTTCTTACGACGAGCGCGAGCGTGCTCTCCGAGCCGTTGGTGATGGTGACCGGGACGTCGCCCTTCGCGCCGGCGAGCGTCACGGCCTCGGCCCTGATGCTGACCCTCTCAAGGACCGACGTGGCGAGCCTCGTCGCGGTGTCGGCGAAGGCCCGCCCGCGGTCGGCAAGCGCCCACTCGTTCGATGGGTCGGCCCAAGCCGAGCACTGAGCGACCAGCGAATCGCGACGGGCGGTCGCCGCGACTGGGTCGCCATCACCCAGTGCCGCCGAGAGAGCCTCGGCCCATGCACGCGCTTCGGAGACATCATCCCAGTAGCCGGCGGGCACGCGCTTCGAGGCCTTGCGGGCGACGATCTCGATCGATCGCTTGGACGACGCAGCAGCGACTTCACGCGCGGGTTGAAGTGAAAGCCAGCGCTGGCCCGAGATGCGGTCGGCCGCGACGATCACCGAGCTGGCGGTGGTCTGGCCGGCACCCACACTCACACTCATCACCAGCGGTCTCGAGTCTGACTCGAGATGCAGGTCGTAGGCTCGCCGCAGCAGATCGGCGGGAATCGCGTTGCGTATCGCCAAGCCGGCCGCCGGATCTGACACGAGCGCCTTCAGCTCGCTGTCCTCGATCTCGTAGAGGCCGGTGGTGGCGGTCGCCGACCCGGATCGCGTGCATCCCGGGGCAAGCACCACGTATCCCACTCCCGCTTCGGCCACCGGAGCTGCGGCCTCAGGAGGAAGGCAGCCGCCCGCCGGAGCGGTTCCGGTCGACGGCGTGGACTCGATCGACGCGAAGACCGCCGAGACGCCCTCGGCGTACTGCGGCGTGACGTCGGCGACCATCTCGGCGTGGCTGAGCTCGGAGAGGTCGGGATCGGTGAGCCCCTGGGTGGCGAGCTCCATCCTGCCGGTGCGAAGCGCACTTGAGAGGAGCTGTAGCGTCTGCGCGTAGGCGACCGGCACGGTGGCAGATGCGGGGATGCTGGCCACACCCTCGGGCCCCGCGAACTCGTAGCCTTGCGAGATCCGCTTCCACTCCTCGAGCAGCAAGGGGGAGAGCGCCAGGGTGAGTCGCGCGTCGGGGTCGCCAAGCACCCAGCGCGAGAGCTCTGCGGTGTCGTCGCGGGGTCGGGTGAACTGACCCGGGTCCGCCACGAACCGCCCCTGGGGGTCGGCGAGCGGCTGGCCGGAGATGCGCACAGCCAAAGCGACCGGGAGGGGGTCGGCCGAGGCGTCGTAGATCAGCAGCTCGGTGAAGAGCGTGGTCCTCTCGGTACGCCCCTTCTCGGAGACACTGACCTCGAGCTGCACGGGGTAGGCCCCCGGCGCCAGCGAGAGGTCGTCGGTGCGCCGTTCGAACGTGGCGCTCGCCGTGCCCTCGCCGGGCTCGTTCACGATCTGCGTGCGCTGGGTCATGAGGCGGCCTGAGGGGTTGAGCACCTTCAGGCGCATGAACACCGAGTCGGTGTCGTCGGTGGTCGACACGGTGGACGTGAAGGAATAGGGGCTGTTCGATGGAATGGCGTAAGTGTCAGCCTCGAGCGTGACGAGCGCATCGCCTATCGAGCCCGTCGCAAGCTGCTGCCGAGAAGTCCCGGGCTGCGAGGGCCTGTCGGGCTCGGCGGTCGCCCGGACGGGGCCCACCGCGAGGAGCAGTGATGCGAGAAGCACGGTCGCACCCGCAGCGCGGAGTGTGTGCGAAAACGTGCGGGGGGTCATCGACAGGTCGCTCCTGAGGTCGGGCACACCGGTCGCAGACGTGTACCATGACAGGGATACGGGCACAACGATTATCGCACGACGCTCACGGAAGGAATCGTTCTTCGATGTCTGAGATCGAGAACTCCACGGAAACACCAGACGTTCTTCCTCTCATACCGCTGCGCGACCTGATTCTGTTCCCGAATCTGGTGGTGCCGTTGTTCGTGGGGCGCGAGAAGTCGATCAAGGCGCTCGAAGAGGCGATGCGCGGGGGTCACTCGGTCGCACTGGTCACCCAGCGCCGCGCCGAGACCACCGAGCCTGAGTCGTTCGACCTCTACGAGATAGGCTGCATAGCCAAGGTCATGCAGGAGCTCAAGCTCCCCGACGGTACCGCCAAGGCGCTTGTCGAGGGCGAAGACCGCTTCCGCATCGTCGAGTACATCCAGACCGAGCCGTTCTTGAAGGTGCGCGTCGAGCGCATCGACGAGCCCACCGAGAAGGACGTCGAGACCGAAGCGCTGATGCGTGCGCTCCTTGGGGACTTCGAGAAAGCGGCCGAGCTGGGCAAACCCATCCCCCAAGAGGTGCTGGTGGCCGCTTCGGCGATCGAGGAGCCGGGCAGGCTGGCCGACTTCGTGGCGTTCCACCTCAACCTGAAGGTTCCGGACAAGCAGGCGATCCTTGAGGCCATCGACCCGCCCCAGCGGCTCGAGCAGTCCGCGCGCTTCCTGCGAAAAGAGCTCGAGATCCTCGAGCTGGGTTCGAAGATCCAAAGCCGCGTACAGGAGCAGATGACCAAGTCGCAGCGCGAGTATTTCCTTCGCGAGCAACTCAAGGCGATCCAGCAGGAGCTGGGCACCTTCGACGAGATGCAGGCCGAACGATTCGATAAAGGTCGATTTGCCGACGCCGGGAACGCCCGTAATACCGATGCGCAGCGAGCGACCGGCCTCGGGCATCACGGCCTCGAGAACCTGCGCCGCCGTCTCGCGGTCTTCGGGGCGTTCGCTTTCGATCAGCGTGATCGCCTGA
>CAYXQU010000151.1:0-4797 GCA_964467305.1 uncultured Eubacteriales bacterium | reverse complement strand
CGCCGGTATGAGCGGCGGTACCTCGATGACGTTTCAGTGGGGGGCGGTGGGTCCGCCTCCACCGTGGGCGCCGGTGTTCGTGGCAGGTGGCCTGGGGCCTGACAATGTGGGCGCCGCCATCGCGCAGCTCGCACCCTATGCGGTCGATGTCTCCTCGGGGGTCGAAAGCTCACCGGGGGTCAAGGACCATGGCAAGATAGACGACTTCTGCGCGGCGGTCCGCGCAGCCGATCAAGGAGAGTGTTCGTGAGCGAGCTGTTCCCCAGCGCCGAGGATGTCTACTCGGGACCAGATGCAGAGGGCTTCTTCGGGCCCTACGGTGGCCGTTTCGTGCCCGAGACGGTGATGCCGGCGCTGCTCGAGCTGACCTGCGCGTTTGAAGAGGCGTCGGCAGACCCTGTCTTCCAAGACGACCTCGAGAACCTGCTCATCGACTACGTGGGCAGGGCGACGCCGCTCTATCCCGCGCACCGGCTGGCCGAAGCGGTGGGGCTGGGAACGGTGCTGCTCAAGCGCGAGGACCTGTGCCACACCGGCGCGCACAAGATCAACAACACGCTGGGACAGTGCCTGCTCGCCCAGCGCATGGGCAAGCAACGCGTGATCGCCGAGACCGGCGCGGGCCAGCACGGTGTCGCCACGGCGACCGCGGCTGCGCTCATGGGCATGGAGTGCGCGGTCTTCATGGGCGTCGAGGACATCCGCAGGCAGTCGCTCAACGTCTACAAGATGAAGCTCCTGGGAGCCGAAGTGATCCCGGTCGACGAGGGATCGGGCACGCTGGCCGACGCCGTCACCGCGGCGCTTCGGCACTGGGTCGAGCGCGTCGAGGACACCTTCTACGTGCTGGGAAGCGCGGTGGGACCGCACCCGTACCCGCTCATGGTGCGCGAGTTCCAGTCGGTCATAGGTGCCGAGACGCTCGAGCAGCTCGCCGAGCGCGAGATCTCGAAAGTCGACGCCGTGATCGCCTGCGTGGGGGGCGGATCCAACGCGATCGGCATGTTCTACCCGTTCGTGATGGAGGGCGACGCCGTGGGCTCCCCGCTGCTCGTGGGCGCCGAGGCCGCCGGCAAGGGCGTGGACACCGATCAGACCGGCGCATCGATGACGCTGGGAACTCCAGGTGTGATGCACGGGTTCTACAGCTACCTGCTGCAAGACGAGGCCGGCAACCCGCTTGAGGCATACAGCATCAGTGCCGGGCTCGACTACCCCGGAGTGGGGCCTGAGCACGCGTACCTGAAAGACGAGGGCCTCGTGCGCTACGAACCGGTGACCGATGATGAGGCGCTCGAAGCGTTCCAGCTGCTGTGCCGCACCGAGGGCATCATCCCGGCGATCGAGTCGAGCCACGCACTGGCCCTGCTGCCGCGACTGGCAGCCGAGCTGGGCCCCGCTGCGACCGTCGTCGTGACGCTGTCGGGTCGCGGTGACAAAGACGTCGACATCTTCCGAGAGGCGGGTATCGGCGTTGAGTGAGCGCTCGGGACTCTCGGCGGCGTTCTCGGCGGGCCATCCCGCATTCGTGGGCTACCTCATGGCGGGGTATCCGGATGCCCAGACATCGCTGCGAGCGCTGCACGCGCTCGCCGATGCCGGTGCCGACCTGATCGAGCTGGGCGTGCCCTACGCCGACCCGCTCGCAGACGGCCCGGTGATCGTGAGCGCCGCCGAAGCGGCCCGGGCGAACAACGAGGGTGGCTTCGGCCTTGCCGAGACGATCGCGCTCGCAGCACGCTTCATCGCCGAGCGCCCGGAGGCGCCACCCGTAGCACTGATGACCTACCTCAACCCCCTCATGCGTATGGGACTGCCGAAGGTCGCCGCCGCGATGAGCGAGGCGGGTATCGGTGGTGTGATCGTGCCCGACCTGCCGCCGGACATGGCGGCGATGTGGCTGCGTGTCTCGGAAACCATCGACACGGTGTTTCTCGCAGCACCCACGTCCACGCCCGAACGGCTGCAGAAGGTGGGGTCGATGGGCGGCGGTTTCGTCTATTGCGTATCGACCACGGGGGTCACCGGCGAGCGCTCCGAGCTGCCAGCAGAGCTCTCAGATCTCGTCGCCCGCGTGAAGGCTTCGACCGAGCTGCCGGTCGCGGTTGGCTTCGGTGTCTCGACGCCCGAGCAGGCGGGCCGCGTGGCGGGGATCGCTGACGGCGTCGTGGTGGGCTCCGCGCTGGTCAAGCGCCAAGAGGACCCCGCGCAGCTCACCGCCTTCGCCCAGGAGGTCGCGCGCTTCGTTCACGAGGCGGGATAACCCGCGCCGCCACCTCAGGCGACGGCGCGGGCATCACGTTTGGGGTGTCAGGCGACGGCGCGTGGTGCCGGGTTGGCACCGATCCACTGCCGGATCACCGGGTTCACAGACAGTCGCGCGTCGCTCATGGCGGCGATCTGTGCAGCCGCGGCCGCACTGTCGCCAACGGGGGCTGAGGCGACGTTCTTGCTTGTGCTCAGCTTCTTGTAACGAAGCGCCTTGGCGTTGCGCGGAATCTTACGCACGCGCTTCTTGGCGTGGCTACCCCAGGTGGTCTGCTCGAGCGCGTAGTAGGTACGCTTCTTCTTGCTCTTCCAACCACCGAAGATGGTCACGTGGCCACGGGTCAGCACGGCGTCACCGGGCTTGAGGGACTTGATGGGGATGCGCTTGGCGCGCGATGAGATCGTACGGGTGGTGTACGAACGCTTGAGTTTCCACGCCATCGAGACGAAGCCCGAACAGTCGCGCCGGTAGCCCTTGTAGTAGCTACGCTGGCTGTAGCGGACCTTCTTCTTCACCCAGGAGTTCGCCCGCTCGATGATCTTGTCGCGGGTGATGGCGTGGGCGGGGGCCGGTGTCGGCGCCCAGTACAGAGCGGTTGCCGCGAACACGACAACCAGGGCTGCACCTACGGTGGTGCGAACCGTCGAGAACAGGTCGTGTACCTTCACACAGTGCCTTTCGCCGGCTACATAGCCAAAGGGGGCCGTGCCGGTTGTCGGTACCGGTCGGTGCCCCTTAGGCGCCCCCCGCGTGCGGGTTTCACTTTGCACGTGAGTGCGGGGGGCCAGCCGCAAATGAGCGAAAGTAATGCCACTTTCGGTAAAACCGCAGGTCAGATAGACTATGTGGCGTCCGTGATCGCGAAGTGTGCACCGAGGAGGCCCCATGCGCGTCGCCTTGGCCCAGATCAATCCCACGGTGGGTGACATCGCGGGAAACACGCGGCTGATCCTCGAGGCCGTTTCCGCAGCTGAGCGTGCGGGTGCAGGTGTGACGGTGCTGCCTGAACTGTGCATCACCGGCTATCCGCCGGAGGACCTCGTCTTCAAAGAGCACTTCGTCGAGGACAACCTCATGGCTCTCGAGCAGGTGTCTGCCGCCTGCGGATCGCTGGCGCTTGTGGGTTTCGTCGACCGCATCGAGGATTCGCTCTTCAACGCGGTGGCCATCTGCGGCAACCACCGGATACTGCAGGTCTATCACAAGCGCAACCTCCCCAACTACGGAGTCTTCGACGAGCGCCGCTACTTCACCGCAGGTGAACTCGTGGGTCTCACCGAGCTTGGCGGATCGATGTTCTCGCCCACGGTGTGCGAAGACATCTGGGTCCCCGGACCAGCGGCCGAAGCAGTCGCGGAGGGTGCGCAGGTCATCTTCAATTCGTCAGCATCGCCGTTCCACGCACTGAAAGGCGCTCAGCGCGAAGCGATGCTCGTTGAGAGGGCGCGCGAGAACCGTGTGTGGCTCGCGTACTGCAACATGGTGGGGGGCCAAGACGAACTCGTCTTCGATGGCCGCAGTGTCATCATCTCCCCAAGCGGCGAGGTGGTCGCGCGCGGGGCCGCGTTCGAGCCCGATCTGGTGATCGCCGACTTCACGCCGGGCGCCAAGCTCGGGGCATCAGCCGATCTCGCCACGGCGGTCGACGGCGCTCAGGAGGTCTACCTCGCGCTGCAGACCGGGCTTGGCGACTACGTGCGCAAGAACGGCTTCACCGATGTCGTCATCGGCCTGTCCGGCGGCATCGACAGCGCGCTGACCGCCGCAATCGCCGTTGATGCCCTGGGTGCCGAGCGCGTCCACGGCGTGACGATGCCCAGCAGGTACTCATCGGCGGGCAGTGTCGACGACTCGGTGGAACTGGCCATCCGCCTTGGCATCGAGTGCCTGACCATGCCAATCGAGCCGGTCTTCTCGGCGCTGCTTGAGACGCTGGATCCGCATTTCGAGGGCGCAGAGCCCGATGTCACCGAGGAGAACCTGCAGGCCCGGGCGCGAGGAACGCTGCTCATGGCGCTGTCGAACAAGTTCGGGTGGCTGACGCTTGCGACTGGCAACAAGAGCGAGCTGTCGGTGGGGTATAGCACGCTCTACGGCGACATGGTGGGCGGCTTCGCCCCCATCAAAGATGTGTTCAAGACCCGCGTCTACGAGCTGGCGCGCTGGCGCAACGAGCAGCCCGGCGGTGAGGTCATCCCGCCCGCGATCATCGACAAAGCCCCCTCGGCGGAGCTTCGCGAAGGCCAGCTCGACGAGCAGTCGCTTCCGCCGTATCCCGTGCTCGACGCCATCCTCACCCACTACGTCGAGAAAGACGACTCCCGAGACGACATCGTCGCCATGGGCTTTCCGCAGCAGATCGTGGATCGCGTCATCCGCCTCACCGATACCGCCGAGTACAAGCGCCGCCAAGGTCCGCTCGGGGTGAAGATCACTCCGCGGGCGTTTGGCCGGGATCGCCGCATGCCCGTCACGAACCGCTACGGCGGGTGAGATGATCTCGCTTCAGTGGGTCGACGGCTCCTGGG
>CAYXQU010000150.1:3442-4798 GCA_964467305.1 uncultured Eubacteriales bacterium | reverse complement strand
ACTCTGCGGTCACTGACCGGCTGGGGTCGTGGTGCTGGATGTACTTCCCCTCCGCCCGATCCCCGTTCTACCGGGTCACCAACTTCAGCCACTACAGTCCGGCGCATGCCCCCGGCTGTGGCGGTGCACTCATGGTTGAAGTGGCCCAGCCAGCACGAATGTCGCTAAGCTCCGAGGAGCTCATAGGTGATGTCGTTCGAGGGCTTGTCGCAGAGGGAGTCCTCGAATCGGCGGATCAAGTCTGTCACGTCTGGTCGCATCAGGCGGAGCACGGCTACCCGATTCCAACCCTCGGTCGCGATGCCATCCTGGACGCCGCGTTGTCGAGTCTCGAGAAGGACCACATCTTCTCGCGTGGGCGTTTCGGTGCATGGCGCTACGAGGTGGGCAACATGGACCACAGCTTCATGCAGGGCTACGAGGTCGCTACGCGGATCATGCACGGGACCCCCGAGGTCACTTTGTGGAACGCCGATATGGTCAACCGCCATGTCGCGACCAGCTGGCCGGTGCGCGGGTGAAACCCACGAAGCGTCGTGCCGAGGGTAGACGTCAACTCGTCCGTCAGGCGCTCTCGTACGCGGTGATCGGGCTTTGCAGCGCATCACTGGATACGTTGGTCTTCTGGGCACTCACCACCCTCGCCGGGGTGACCCCGCACATCGCCAACGTGGCGGGCATCAGCATCGGCATGACGGTGAGCTTCACACTCAACCGAGTATTCACGTTCTCGGTTCTGGACAGGACGGTGACCAGGTTCGCCACCTTCGTGGCCGTGGGCATGACGGGAATGGGCATCTCGGCCGTGATCATGGAACTTGGAATCCGTCTGGAACTCCCGCTGATGACCGTGAAACTCCTGTCCGTGGTGGTAGTCGCACTCCTCCAGTTCCTGGCCAACCGCTCGATCACTTTTCGCGCGTCTGATCAGGGTGAAGCGAACTCCGCGTAGAAGGTGTGGTCGTACCGCCAGTCACGAACGTCACGTGCGTCGTACTCGATCACGGAGACGTCGAAGCCTTCGTCGACCAAGCGCCTGACAATGGCAGCCCGGTATCGCGTGGCCAGTGTCGGGTCAGGGAAACGCAATGTCAGCGTCTCGGCACCCGCAAGTCGTTCGAGCGCGGCGCTCCGCGCTACCCTCCGATTGCGATGGGCGGCCATCTGCACCCCCGCTATCACCAGGGAGTTGGTTGCAAGCACCACAACGAGAGCCACCGAAAGGATGCCATGCGGTGCGAAGCGGCTTTGCCGCCGGCTCAACCCCCAGGCGGCGACGAGTACCGGTGCCAGGTAGAACTGTGGAGCCAATCGTGCCCACCATGACTCGATCATGAGCAAAGTGAGCACGGTCAC
>CAYXQU010000150.1:684-3432 GCA_964467305.1 uncultured Eubacteriales bacterium | reverse complement strand
AGCGCCAGGCTCAGCGCCAAGGTCCGCAGGCTGAGCCCCTGGTCGGTCCATCGCCGCTGCGCGATCCCCCAAATCAGGGTCGCAAGTGCGAGCACGACCCCCAGGAAGAACAGCGGCCCGAACCCCCCTCTGCGCGCATCGGGAAACGTCATGGCCACCAGCTCGGAGCGTTGTACCCACAGAGGATTCTTCACGCGGTACGGAGGGGCCATGGTCTCGGTTCCGGGAACGGAAGCGGCCTCGGACAACGACATCAGGAATGCGACCGGGGCCGGCGTGTCTCGGTAAGCATCGGGTCGTTGCCGCGCATCGGGTGCATCTGCGATGTCGGCTGCGTTGGCGCCGAACACCGGGAAGAACGGGTGCCCGTTGCGCACGGTGTTGGTGAGGTAGGGGCTCACGCCCGACACGGCGAGGGCAAGCACGCAGACGATCGCCGCGTATCGAGCTTCCCTGCGCTCGGGTGCGCCGGCAGACGACCGTCCCCGCTCTATCAGGCCCCACAGAACGTGTGCACCGGCAATCAGGCACACGAGTACAAGACCGGTGAACTTGAGGTTCGCCAGAACAATCGCCGCGCACGTCGCGATCGCGAAGAGGATGCGGTCGGAAACCTCCAGCTCGATTTCCGGAGCATTTCGGCCTATCACCAGCAGTATCAGCACAACAGACATGCTGCTCAGCAGCCCATCCACATAGTGGGTATCGAGCTGGACAAGCGTCACCGGGTTGAACGCGACGAGCAGTGGAAGCACCCACGCCGCCCAACGAGGCAGACCCTTGATGGCCCGCATGAACAGAAGAGCGACTCCAAGAGCGGACATCACGCCCAGCACATTGATCACGCGCGTGGATTCGATCTCACCGGTCCACGTGTACAGCGCTGCCGAGACCACCCACGCCCCTTTGGGGTGATGTTCGGCCCAGAAGTTTTCGAGTTCGCTTTGAACCGGGTTGGCGCCATCGGCGAGTTCAATGATCGCCGGAACCTGATACGTGAGGCTGTCATGGTTGTTGTCCCATGCGCCCGCCTGCAGCGCACCCACCGCGACCGAAACCAGTGCGACCACGACCGCGCCAAGCCACCACCGTTTCGAAGAGCGCATCAGCCAAGCGGTCAGCGCAAACGCCGCAACCACACCCAAGGGCAACGTGGCCCGACTCAGTTCCGCGCCGACCAGGAACAACGAGCCCTGTATCACGATGGTCGACGCCATGATGGCGAGACTGAACAGCGAGAGCCCCGCCGGTAGTACTGATCGGGACTTTGCGACAGAGACCTTTGCCACCCTCGATGTCCAGTCTAGTTGGGAACCGTCAACACACGTTCGGTTCATCCGTCACTCAGGCACGAGCACCTATTCATCGCACCAGCTTGGCTCGCAGCTCGTCGATCCGCTGGCTGACCTGGTCGTCTTGCTTCTGCGCGGCACTGGCCTCCAGGACAGAGACCGCGCCTTCGATGTCGCCAGCCGTTTCGTACAACTCAGCGAGCAGCAGGGCCGCGGCCCCGAATCCGGGACGCACATCCACGGCTTGCTCGAGCAGCACCTGCGCCTCGGCATCCCTGCCGCCCGCGCGAAGCGCACGAGCTCGCCAGTACCAGGCATCAAGGTTGTTTGGCGCGAGTTCCCGTGCCGCATCGGCTTCACGGAGCGCCTGCTCGGCGTAGTCCCCGCCCATGATTCCCTGAGCCACCAGCAGCCCGCTGACATGTGCCGTGCGGTGGAAGGGGTTGCTCGGCTCTTTGGCGATGGCGTCGACGGTCGCCGCATTCATCTTCGTCAACGCCATGGGTTCGCCCGCTGACACGGGGGTGACGGCAAGCAGGGCACGGTACGCGTCGGATCGGATCGTGTCATACAGGGCGTTCAGGGGGTTTGTGCGCGATGCTTTGTCCGCGGCAAGAACCCGCACGTATGGAGCGAGATCCGGTCTTGCCGCAACCGCCGCCTGCCTGTCTGACCATATCTGCACGATCGTGGTCACGCCGAGGAGAGCGAATACCGCCGCCATGACGGCACCGACCCATACCATCGCACCCTGACGTAGCTGCGCGTTCGCAGCCAGCGGGGCAAGAAGAACGCCCATCAGGCTCCACAGCAACAGCGCAGCCGGTGGGCTGCCCGGCACCAGAAGTGCCGCGAACAGGTAGCCAACGCACGCCGCCCACGCACCCGCGAAGAGCAGTCTCGTCTCACGTTGCGATTCCGGAGTCCTCCACAGCCAGCGACCGGACACCCATGCGACCCACAGATAGAGCGCGATCGTCAGCACCAAACCTGGAATCCCCAAGGTCACGGCGGTTTGGATGAACCAGTTGTGGGCGCTTGAGGGCGAGACCGTCGAGTCAACCAGCGACGAATAGGCCAGCGTACGATTGGGTTCGAAGGCGAGCCGATGGGTGTCGGGGCCCCAACCGGTGACCGGTCGCTGGAACACCGCGGCGCGGCCGATGCCCCACACCTCGAAGCGGCTCTGCGCGCTCACGTCGAGTGCGCCCTGCTCAACCACTTGCGCGCGCTCAAATACGTTGGAGTCCCCGTCAGCGTCCGAGTTCACCGACATCACCGCTGCACCCGCGATGCTCGCGATCAATACCGCCGCCACCACCAGCTCGAAGCGGCGCGGACGTGCCCGCAGCCGCCACATGAACACCGCGAACGCGCACAGGCCGATGACGCCACCGATCCACGCCGCACGCGTGAGCGAAGTGAACACGGACGTGCCGATGAGCACCACGCTCGC
>CAYXQU010000150.1:0-674 GCA_964467305.1 uncultured Eubacteriales bacterium | reverse complement strand
ACACCGCCGATGAACGTTCGCCAAGCAGCAGCCCGCAGGCCGCCAGAAACGCCGCGACCGCGTAGGCCCCGTACATGTCAGGGTTGCCGAACGTGGAAAAGGAGCGAAACGCGCCGAACAGCAGGCCTCGCTCCCATGGAATCGGATCGAGATCACCAGGCAGGCTCTGCAGAAGTCCGTAGACAGCAGCGAGCGCGCTCGCGGCCGTCACCGTCCGCATCAGCGCCCTGACTCGTGTCCACGACGACGCGAGCTGCAACGTCAGCCATCCCGCCGTCGCATAAGTGAGAACACCCAGCAGCCCGGCTTCACCCTGCTGCAGACCCACGATCGAGGTCGACGGTGCGACCGACAACACGGTGGCAAGCGTGGTCCACAAGACAAGCCCCAGGCCGACCCAGACCACCGGCGCGTTACGGACAGCCGCTCGTCCCCGCGCGAGTGCGACAGCGTACGCGGTGGCCGCGCCGCAGACAAGCAGCCGAATGACCCACTCCTTGGCCGCGTAGACCCCGGATGCAAAGCCGCCCACGCTCACAACGAGTGGTGCGACTGCGAGCGCAGCCAGCAGCAGCACCCACGCCACGACGAGTTCGGGTGCGGCTGCAACGGCAACGCTGGAAGCCGGGACGCGCGACGCGTCGGCCTCGGCGTGTCGTCGTGCAACGGTACGG
>CAYXQU010000149.1:0-4802 GCA_964467305.1 uncultured Eubacteriales bacterium | reverse complement strand
CGGCGAAGTAGGGAACGCCATCGGCCTGCGCGCGTTCGCGTAGCCGGGCATCGGCCTCCTCGACCCCCACGACATCGGCCTTGTTGCCAACAAGCACCCGAGGTCGGGCGGCGAGCTCGGTGGCGTGCAGTTCCAACTCGCGGTTGATGATCTCGTAGTCCGAGATGGCGTCTCGTTGCTCGTAGCTTCCGGTCAGGTCCACCACGTGGATGATCAGCGCGCTGCGCTCGATGTGCCTGAGGAACTCGTGGCCCAGCCCTTTGCCTTCGTGCGCGCCCTCGATGAGCCCGGGTACGTCGGCCACGACGAAGCTGCGCTCCCCCGCCTTCACGACGCCGAGATTGGGCACCAGCGTGGTGAAGGGATAGTCGGCGATCTTGGGCCGTGCCGCGCTGATCCGGGCGATCAGGGAGGACTTGCCCACGCTGGGCATGCCCACCAGTGCCGCGTCGGCAAGCAGCTTCATCTCGAGTTCGATCCAGCGCTCCTCGGCGGGCTCACCCAGCTCGGCGAAGGAGGGTGCCCTGCGTGTGGGCGTCACGAAGTGGATGTTGCCTCGGCCACCGTAACCGCCCTGTGCGACGACCACTCGTTGGCCAGCACGGCACAGGTCACCGAAGACCTCACCGGTCTCGGCGTCGGTGGCGATGGTACCCAGAGGCACTTTGAGCACCAAATCTTCACCGCATGCGCCGTGGCGGATGGCGCCCTTGCCATGGACGCCCTTCGGGGCCTTGAAGTGCCGCTTGTAGCGGTAGTCGATGAGCGAGGACAGGGCAGGGTCGGCCTCGAGCACGACGTTTCCGCCCCTGCCGCCGTCGCCGCCGTCAGGCCCGCCTTTGGGTACGTGTGCTTCTCGGCGAAACGACATGCAGCCAGCGCCGCCATCGCCGGCCTTCACGTTGATCTTGACCTGGTCTATGAACACGGCGTCTTCCGTACCTTCCCATCAGGCGCTCGGCGCCCATGATATGCGAACGAACCCCCCGCCGGGTTGATCGGCGGAGGGCTCGCGTCAGTCACTGCGATGTGGCTGCGAAGTACCCCGTCTATGCCTCGAACGGTCGCACGTGCACGCGACGCTTGAGGCCACGGGTGAACTCGACCACGCCATCGCGCAGGGCGAACAGCGTATCGTCTCCACCGCGACCCACACCCTCACCGGGGTGGAAGTGAGTACCGCGCTGGCGCACGATGATGGTACCGGTGCCTACGGCCTCGCCAGCGAAGCGCTTCACGCCAAGGCGCTTGGCCTTGGAATCGCGGCCGTTCTTGGTGGAACCAAGACCTTTCTTGTGTGCCATCTGATTCTCCCTGCCTTACTCAGACTCAGCGGCCGCGGCCTCGGTCGCCTCGGCGACAGGCTCTGCGGTCTTCTCGGCGGCCTTCTTCTTGGGGGCGGCCTTCTTCTTGGGGGCCGCGGCGACCACATCGGTGATGCGGACGCGTGTGAGCTCCTGGCGGTGTCCCTTGAGGCGCTTGTAGCCCTTGCGCTTCTTGAACTTGAAGACGATGGCCTTGTCGCCCTTGAAGTGCTCGACGACCTCCGCGGTGACCGAGGCCGAAGCCAGGGCAGCGGGATCAACGACGATCTCGTCCTCGCTGGCGAGGAAGATCACGTCGAACTTGACGCTCTCGCCAACGGGGGCGGCGAGCTTCTCTACGGTGACGATATCGCCGGCAGCAACCTTGAGTTGCTTACCGCCGGTGGAGACGATTGCGTACATCGGGAACCTTTCATCGCTTGGTAAACGCGCGAGGAGATATGCTAACAGGGTGCGAGACCACCGTCAACGCATCCGCGCACTACAACGCACCCGGGCGTATCCAGCCCCGGCAACGGGCCAACACGCCTGTCAGCTCCCGGCAGCGAACGGCCGGCGCCCGAACAGCCCCTTGCGCCCTTCGATGAGCACCTTGACCTCGGTGGGGCCCACCGATTCCTCGGCGACGATCGTGACCTGGATCCCGGTCTCGGCACGCAGCGTGGCCGCGACATTGAGCCCCGGCTCGGTCACCAGCTCGAAGGTCTCGGGATTGATGCCGAACAGGTACGCGTCCGCACGTCCGCTCCGCAAGATCTCTCGCATGCGGCGCTCGACCGCGATACGGCGCGTCTGCCGAGAAACCACTCTGCCTTCCCCGCCGCAGCATGGGCACGGTTCGGTGAGTGCGCCGTATAGGCCGTCGGTGACGTTCTTGCGGGTTATCTCGACAAGCCCCAACCGTGAGATGTCGCTCATCCGGGTCTTCGTGCGGTCACCGTCGAGAGCCGCGCTGAGCGCCTGCAACACGCGCTGGCGGCTTCCCGCCTCCTCCATGTCGATGAAGTCGATGACGATGATTCCGCCGATGTCGCGAAGGCGCAACTGCTTGACCGACTCTACCGCCGCCTCGAGGTTCGTGCGCAAGATGGTCTCCTCGAGGTTGCGTTTGCCCACGAACTTCCCCGTGTTGACGTCGATCGCGGTCAACGCTTCGGTCTTGTCCACCGTGAGGTGGCCGCCGCTGGGAAGCGGGACGACTCGCCGCAGCGCAGAGTCGATGGTGTCTTGGAGCTGGTAGGTGTCGAAAAGCGGAACGCGATCCTTGTGCAGCTGCACACGACGTACGAGTGCCGGAGATGTCTTCTTCAGAAACGAGACGACTTTCTCGTAGGTCGACTTGTCATCGACCAGCAGGCGCTTGAACTCCTCGGAGAACACATCGCGGACGAAGCGCAGCGCGAGGTCCATTTCGGTGTAGATGACCTCGGGAGCGAGCGCCTCTGTCGACTGGTGGCTCACCCGTTTCCACAACCTCATGAGGAACTCGAGGTCCGACACCAGATCTCTCTCGGTCGCGCCTTGGGCCACGGTCCTGACGATCACACCGTTCCCTTCGGGGACGTGCGACTCGAGGATCGCGTGCAAACGGTCGCGTTCGGGCTCGGGCAACTTCTTGGACACCCCGACAAACGACGAGAACGGCATGAGCACGAGGAAGCGGCCGGGTAAGGTGATCTCGGTGGTGACGCGCGCGCCCTTGGTGCCCATGGGGTCTTTGACCACCTGCACCATGACCTGCTGGCCGGGCTTGAGCAGTTGCTGGATGTCGCGCCGGGGAAGGCCCTCCAGGCCCTCCGGTGAGACGACCTCGTCCACGTAGAGGAACGCGTTCTTCTCCAGGCCGACATCGACGAATGCCGCCTGCATACCCGGCAGCACGTCGCTGACCTTGCCAAGATAGACGTTGCCTACAACGCTTCGTTTGGGTCGCTCGATGTAGACCTCGACGAGCTCGCCGCCCACGAGAAGGGCGACACGAGTCTCGCTGCTATCGTGCGAGATGAGCATCTCGCGGGCCTTATCGGCCACGGGTCCTCTCCCATCACATGGGACGCGTCCACACACACTCCTCATCTTCGGCGAGTGTGTCGCGTCGTGTGGTTCGTATCGAGGACGCCTGTATGCCGGCTGTGTCGAGTGCGGCTCGCACGAGCTTCTCGGGCCTGAGGGACCCCTCGGGGCCCATCCGGACGGTGAGATCGATCTCGACCTCTCCGTCATCTCCCGTGACACGCGCGTCTTCCGGGACGCTGCGCGCCAGGTCATAAACCTTTGTCTTGCCCTTGTGCTCGACCACGAGTTCGCCAGACGACACCAACCTGGCCAGCGCCTCGCTGACTTCTTTCGGCTTCACCCCCGTCCCCGACACGACGATACCGTATCGGGCGATCGTCAGAACCGATGTGAGCGACGGACTGCGATCGTCGATGTACCTACCCGCTGTAGGACACATATCCGCAGGCGCCACTCGGGCGAGCGCGTCGATCACGTCGCCAGCATCAGTGTAGCGCGTCAGCCACACATCGAAATACTCATTCTCGCCACCGGTACCCACCGGCAGTGCCGGACCGAACGCGGCCTTCAGGTGCGGGCTGAACCCTTTGGTGACCGCGAAGGGCAGCTGGGCACGCCGGATCATGCGCTCAAGCGAATGCACGACCTCGAGATGTGACAGCCAGGCGAGCCGCCCCTTCTTGGCATAGCGCACGCGAAGTCTGAACTCGCCGGGGGTCATTGGCGCTCTCTCCCGCCAAGCACGATCCCGACCTCGAGATCGTCGCACACATCGCAACCGGTGCAGCCGGTGAAGCTGCAGTCCGGCGTGGTCTTGCCTTCGAGCGCCCGACACCGCTCACGCTCCAGATAGCGCAAGGACACACCGGCCGAGAGGTGGGACCATGGCAGGGGCTCGTCAAGATCGCGCTGACGGTTCGCGATCCACCCCGGATCGACTCCCACGGACTTGAACGCCTCGAGCCACCTGTCCAGGGCGAACGACTCGGTCCACGCGTCGAAGCGGGCGCCACCTCGCCATGCTGCCTCGATCACTTGTGAGATCTCGCGGCCGCCGCGCGCCATGACGCCTTCCAAAAAAGAGACGCTCGCGTCGTGCCAGTGGAGGTCGACTCCCTTGCGCGGCATCGATTCGCGAAGCACCGCCTGTTTGCGTCGCACCTCATCGAGGTCGACTTGGGCCTCCCACTGGAAGGGCGTGTTGACCTTCGGGACGAACGTCGACACGCTGACGCCGATCTTGAGTCCACCCCGCTGAGCGGGAGGAGTCGCCTCTCGTGCCGTGGCGAGTACCTTGGCAACCAGCGCTCCGATGCCCCGGATGTCGTCGTCGGTCTCGGTGGGCAGGCCGATCATGAAGTAGAGCTTCACGCGTCTCCCCCCCGCCGAGAAGGCCATCCGCACCGTCTCGAGCAGGTCTTCCTCGGTCACGTTCTTGTTGATCACGTCACGCATCCGCTG
>CAYXQU010000148.1:0-4917 GCA_964467305.1 uncultured Eubacteriales bacterium | reverse complement strand
TCATCGCGCTGATCTTCTTGGGCGCCGGTCTGGGTTACGGCTACGGCGCCGGAACGCTCAAAGGCAGCGACCAGGTCATTGGCGCGATCACGAAGTCGTGGGCGGGGCTTGCGGGGCTGCTGTTCCTGTTCCTGCTCATCGCGCAGTTCATCGCGTACTTCAACTACTCGAACCTGGCGCAGATCGCCGCAGTGCGATTGGGTGACACCATCGAGTCAATGAGCGTTGGCAGCCTGTGGCTGCTGCTGGGCGCCATTGGCATCACCGTGGTGGTGGGCATCATCATGCCGCAGGCGATCGCCAAGTGGGCGCTGCTGGCGCCGATCTTCGTACCGCTGTTCCTGCGGCTGGGCGTCGAGCCACAGGTGGTGCTCGCGGCCTACCGCGTGGGCGACTCCCCCATCAACATCGTCACTCCCATCATGGCGTACTTCCCGCTGATCGTGGTGTTCGCCGCACGCTACGACAAGCGCAGCGGCATAGGCACGATCATCGCCTTGATGCTGCCGTACTTCGTGGCGCTGACCATCGCGTGGACGCTGCTGTTCGCGGTGTGGTACCTGTTCGGGATCCCGTGGGGTCCGGGAGTGCCCATGTAGCCAGCACTGCACCGTTCAACACACCCGCACCACGCGTTCATACGGATTTCACCTCGACCCTCCAGTCTCGGCTGAGTAGGAACACTACTCAGCGAGAGGCTCGAACATGTCTACTGAACGCACGGACTCTGCGGCACAAGGGCGAAGCCGTCTTCTCCGCCGCATCTTTCTGGGCGTCGCCCTTGTCTTCGCCACCGGAATGGCGATCGCACACCAGTACTCAAGCGTCTCGGGATTCAAGCCCGTTGGCGTTGACGGCCTGTGCCCCTTCGGTGGGCTCGAGACGCTGTACTCGCTCCTCGCGGGCGGAACCCTGCTGCAACGTGTTGCCGTGAGCTCGGTGGTGCTACTGGTTGGCTCGGTGCTCTTGGCGCTCGTCTTCCGCCGTTCGTTCTGTGGCCAAGTGTGTCCGCTGGGGGCGTTGCAGGGCATCTTCGGTTGGTTGCGGGCCAAGACCATCCGCAAGCGCTTCACCGTGCCGCCAGCGGTCGATCGCGTCGCACGCTATCTGAAGTACGCGCTGCTGGTGTTCTTCGGCCTGTGGACCTGGTGGGCGGCCGAGCTCGTCATGCGCCCCTACGATGCATGGGCGGCTTGGGCGCACATCACCTCGCCCGAGGTGTTCACCGAGTTCAGCATTGGCCTGGCCGTCTTGGGCGTGTCACTCGCGGGCTCGTTCTTCTACGACCGCTTCTTCTGCAAGTACCTGTGTCCCATGGGTGCGTTCCTCGCACTGTTCAGCAAGCTGAGTTTCCTGGGTATCCGGCGTGACGCCGAGACGTGCATCGACTGCGGCAAGTGTGACAAGGCCTGCCCCATGAACATCGAAGTGTCCACGGCGACCACCGTGACCGCCTCCGAGTGCATCTCGTGCAACGAGTGTGTCAACGCCTGCCCGGCCGCGGGAGCACTCGAGGTGAAGTCTTCGCCCGCAGCGCGCAGCTCGTGGCAGCCGCTGGTGACCACCGTCGTGGTTGTGGGGCTCTTCGTGGGAACCATCGCCATCGCACGTGCCGGCGGGCTCATGAGCTTCGTCATGCCCACGGTCTCAGAGGCCGTCGAGCAGGCCGGAGGCACCTTCGATACCGCGCTCATCAAGGGATCGACGCCCATGTCCGAGATCATCGATGCGACGGGCATCCCCGCACAAGGATTCATGGACGCCTTCGGCGTGAGTGAGGCGGATCTCAGCCGGCCCATCAAGGACATCAAGGACCAGTACGGCTTCTCACCCCATGACGTGCGTACGTGGGTCGCCCAGCAGCTGGGGCTGGAGCCGCCCGCCGAGGAAGAGCACGAGGAGGAGCACTAGGTAGCCGAGCTTCCCGTGCCGCGACCGCCGGAAAGTCGCAGCGATTCTGCGCGACGACTGTAAGGTTTCGCCGCTGTCCCCGACTACTGGGTGTACGCACGCCAACAGACGAAGGGAACGCACCATGAGCAAAGCACTGAAGATCACGGCTCTGACGGTTGTCACCGTGCTGGCACTGAGCGGGATAGCTATGGCCGCAGACCAGGTTCGCACCCGCCAGAAGCTCAAGGATGGCAGCTGCACGGTGGCCGCCAGCCAGCTTCGTACCCGCCAGCAGCTCAAGGATGGCAGCTGCACGGTGGCCGCGGCCAAGGCGCGCCTGCGCAAGCAGCTCAAGGACGGCAGCTGCCTCGCCTGAGCACCACCTGCCCACCGGGCGTAGACTCGGGTTAGCGGAGTCGATTCGCCAGGGCATCCATTCGTTGATGTAGTCCGCGCGAGTTGGGCCGACGGAACCGCTCGCGCGGGCTACACCATCAGGGAACGGAAGCGCTACGTGAGACCAGAAGCACTGGGATCGGTTGCTCAGAGCGTACGCGGGATCGCCTTGCGACGATTCTCGGACGACGAGATCGTCGCACGCGCTGTGAGCAACGACCCGGTCGCGTTCTCGGAGTTCTACCGGCGCTACCACTCTCGGGTTCACGGCTTCTGCCTGTCGCGGCTGATGTCTGCCGACGCTGCGACCGAGGCCACCCAAGAGGTGTTCGTGCGGGTTCTCTCGGCGACTCCGGGCACAGTGCACAACCCCACGTCGTGGCTGCTGGGAATCGCCCGTCACGTGTGCATCGACGTGGCTCGCCAAGCAGCCTCGCGCGCCTCGGGCCCCTTGTCCGATGACGCGCTCGCCTCGGCACAGAGCCACCTGGATACCGAGACTTCCGTACTCGACCGCAACGGGGCTCGCAACATCATGCTCGCTTTGCGACGGCTGAAGCCTCGCTACCGCACCGCGCTGATCTTGAAGGAGATCCACCAGCAGCCCATGGAAGACGTGGCGCAGGCGCTGGGTGTGAGCGTGCCAACCGCCTATGTCGTACTCAGCCGTTCGCGCGACGCCTTCGGCAAGGCATATGCGCAGCTGGGCGATTTGGATCCGGCGTGCCGAACCGCCGTCGAGCTCATCCACCGGCGAACCGGGACGGGTGTCTCGGCGAGCGAGACCGCCGCTTTGGACGCGCATCTGGCGCAGTGCGGTCACTGCCGCAAAGAGGAGCGCACCGCGACCTCCGGTGCCGGGATGGCGGCCGCGTTGCCGTTCATCCCCGGACTGGTCGAGCCGCACGGGCTCATCGCGCGCGCGGCTTCGATGCTGGGACAGTCGATGCCGGCGCTTGACTCGGCGCGTAACCTGACACCGCTGTTCGAGCGCCCCGTGGCGCACACGCTCGCCGTGGCCGCTGCCACCGCCGGCATCGTGGCGGCGACCGTTGGTGCAACTCCCGTGGCGTGGCGCGCCATGCAGTCACCGGAGCCATCGCAACCCGCGCAGGGCATCCGCGCGCGCGAGGCAGCTTCGGGCGATGCCGGTGCACAGGAGCGCGACACCCGGTCGCAGTCAGCGGTGGCAACGTGCGCCGAGAACCAATCTGCCGAGAAGGTCGCCCGCCTTCAGATCCGAGCGCGTGACGGTGCGCGGGAGAACGAAGCCGCGCGAGCCCGGGCGCGGCAAGCGGCCTGGGGCGGCGCGGAAACCGGCGGCGGCGGCGAGAAGGGTGCCGCGGGCAAGAAGGCCGCCACCAGCGTGGCGCAGGCTGACGGTGGCGGCGATGGAGCCGGAGCGGGCGGCACGGGATCACGCGTGGCAGGCGACGCTCCCGCGCCGAAGCAGCAGCAGTGGGGAGCCGGCGCGCCTGCAGCGAGCACGGATGCGGCGAGCACCGAGCCTGCGCACGACGCAAGCGGCGATGGCTCGGGCGGCTCAGGCGGAGCGGGTGGCGAGGGTGCAGCGTCCGCCAGCCAGGGACCGGACTCGAGTTCGCGTCCCTAGTTGATGGTTGCTTCGAGCGCCGCGATCACCGCGTCGAGCTCGACACCACCGGTACACACCAGCCGGCCTTCGATGAGCACGAACGGCGAGGGCTGCCCGGTGACGATCGCATCGAGTGCGGCATCACGCTCGGAGCCAGTGAGGCTGTAGAGGTCGACGGCGAGCACCTCGCAGTCATCGAGGCGATCGGCCAGCTGCCGTTTCAAGCGCTCGACCTGCGCCGAGACCGGCATCTCGCATGCCGCGATGTCTTCGGCGATCTCAAGCGCGCCGGTGACCTGGGCTTCGTACTGCAGTGACTCGAACAGACCGTCCGAGTAGGGATCCTGTCCGCCGCTTCAACTGCATTCGTCGAGGTCGACAACTCTGATGGTGATGCTTGCCATCGCGGCTCCTCCGTCGCTGGCGTGGTAACCGCCCGGAAGGTCCTCGCGGCTACCACGCTCCTGATACCCCCCACGGTATCACAGCGACGCAAGGAAGTCCGCTGAGTGTTGGTGTGTGCCCCGCCACTAGAACTGGTAGGTGAGCCGGTTGTTGGTCTCGGTGACCATCTTGTTCGCGAACAGCAGGTCGATGACGCGGTTGAGCTCTGCCGGCTTGAGAGGATTGCCGTTGAACATCGCGGCGACGTGCTTCTTCAAGGTCAGCCTCGTCTGCGGGCGCGACTTCTTCTCGGATTTGGTCAGAAGATCGACAACTCGCTTGTAGTTGGGCTCGCTCTTGGGCTGGGCCGCCCCTGCGCGCAGCTCGAGCAGGCTGTTGATGCGTCGGCACTTCAGGCCGTTCTTGTTGAGATGACGTAGCAACGGATCGAACCCCTGGTCTTTCGACAGCACCACGCAGGTTGTGCTGGGTGCGATCGCCGCGATCCGGCCCAACTGACACGCGATGAAGAAGTCGAGCGCGTTGCGTCCGTTGGCGTCGACCTGCACCCACTCGAGGCGATTGCCCAGCGGTTGCGTGCTGCGAACGAGATCGACCGGCAGGTTCTTCTGGCTGGCGCCAACGAAGAC
>CAYXQU010000147.1:0-4947 GCA_964467305.1 uncultured Eubacteriales bacterium | reverse complement strand
TTCTCATGCTGGTTGCAGCGGCACTCCTGCTTGCAGGCGTGCCGCTGCAACCAGCATGAGAAGCCCTGCGTTCACTTGTCCCCCGGCATCGTGGTATCGGACTCCTCGGGATTCTTCCCGATCCGTCCGTCAAGTCGCGAGAGTCCTACGGCCAATCCAATGACGACCAGAGTCGTCACGAAGAGGATGGCCAGTGTCTGCCCTAGAGTGAAGTCTCCCATGGGTTGTTCCTTCCGCCCGGTGATGATCGATTCGCGGGTCGCCTGGGCCACGTGCCCAAGCTTGGGTGGGAAGGATCAGATTCGAAGGGGGAGGTAGCGCGCGCTCCGGGTACTGGGTAGGCTGGCTCCCGGTACGTCTGGTAGTGACCCTGCGACCCGGATGCCCGCATACAACAGAGCCGATCCCGGCATCAGGATCACCCGTGGCACAGGACGAGGCGGATCGGGCGCGATCGACACCACGAACGGCCCATCTGACGCACGGACGACTGCATCGGGCACGGGGGCGGGGGACACCTGCGCGAGCACGGATGCGTGCGGTCCTGAGAGCACGAGTATGCTCACGGCGGCGATGACCGTCAGCCGGACGAGCATGTGAGCTGTGGATGCACGATTCACGCGCCGAGACTACCACAGGGGTGCGACCTTCTCGGCCAGGGCTTATCGTGGAGTCACCGGGGAACACACCTCGTAGCACGAAGCCAAGGACGCGGCCGCGGTCTGCCGAAAGGGGCCATCGATGAGTGATGTACCAGCTGGAACGACCCGCTACGTGGTCAAGAGCAAGTTCGGGATGGGCCGTGACTTCGAGATTCTGGACGAAGGCGGACAGCGAGCGTTCTTCATCGACGGTAAGTTCGGGGTTGCACCGCTGGCCGAGATACAGGATGCGCAGGGCGCGCTGGTCAACAAGGTCGAGGGTAAGCTGCTTGGCATCCCACGCAAGATGACGATCTACGATGCATCCGGCACAGAGGTCGCAAACCTCAAAGCCAAGGCGTTCTCAATGCTCAAGAACAGGATCGAGCTCGAGATGGCCGATGGTGAGCAGTGGCACCTCGAAGGCGACTTCATCGAGAAGGAGTACCAGGTCACCTCGGGCGACCGGGTGATCATCGTCATCACCCAGAAGTGGATGACGGTACGAGACTCCTACACCATCGACATCGCCCACGGAACCGATGTCGGCGTCGCGCTCGCGCTCATGTGGGCGGTCGACCAGTTCACCGAGAAGAACTAGCCGTCCAGTTGGCGCCTGGCCAGGGTGACATGCACCAGTTCCGGCTTGGCTTCGCCAAGACGCTTCCGCTTGCTCTGGGCGTCATCCCCTTCGGGCTTGCCTACGGCGTCGTGGCGATCCAAGCGGGCCTCACGGTGGCCGAGACACTGCTCATGTCGCTCGTGGTGTTCGCGGGCGCGTCGCAGTTCACAGCGGTGGTGATGGTGCAGGCCGGGGCGGGAATCCCGCTGGTCGTGGCATCCACGCTCCTGCTCAACCTCAGGCATCTCATGATGGGTTTGTCGCTGTCGCCGTATCTGTCCGAGACGACACCGCGCTGGCAGCGGATCGTGGCATTCGGTCTGACTGATGAGGCCTACCTCACCTCGATCACCCACTTCAAGGAAGAAGGCGCCGAGCAGGGCGACCCGTTCTTCGTCTTGGGTTCCGGCGGATTCATCTACCTGGTGTGGTCCGTGTCGTCGCTTGTGGGCGCGCTGGCCGGTGCCTCGATCACCGATCCATTGTCGTGGGGGCTCGACTTCGCGATGCCGGCGACGTTTCTCACCATGCTTATCCCGCAGATAGCCACCCGGCGCAGCGCGATCGTGGTGGCCGTGGCCGCCGTTGTGGCGACCGCATCGTACGTGCTGATCCCCGGCAAGTGGTACATCATCCTCGCCGTCGTGACCGCAACCATCGTGGGGGTCGTGCTCGAGACCCGTGCCGAGCGCACCCCGCCTACCGGTGAGGTCGCGCCGTGAGACCCTACTACGTGGCGATGATCTTGGGCATGGCGGTGGTGACCTACGCGACACGCGTGGGATTCATAGGCGTTGCTCGGCAGTTCGAACTCCACCCCATGCTCAGGCGCGCACTGGAGTACGTCCCGGTCTCGATCCTGGCGGCGTTGGTGTTCCCGGCGGTGATCGCGCCCACAGGCAGCTTCGAGTCGCCGCTTACCAACGCCTACGTCTGGGCCGCTCTCGCGACTTCCGCCGTCTGGTTCCTGACGAAGAGATCGTGGCTCGCCATCGTAGTGGGCGTGGGGGGCATGATTCTGGTGAGAGCCCTGGGCGTGTGACTCGGCACCTGCGCGCGGCATGCGCGACGGCGTCCGGCTGTGCTAGAGTAGTTCGAAAGTTTTCGAATCAGGGAGTACGGCCATGGGCGTTGTCGCCACATCGAGTGCAATCGACCTGGATGCCGCGTTCAAGGCGCTCGCCTCGGCCCACCGCCGAGAGATCCTGCGCATGCTCAGCGACGCGGACACCGGTGGACCCAAGACCTGTTGTGCTCCCGAAGAGGTCTGCGCCTGCAAGATCTCGGAGCGGTTGGGCCTCTCGGCGTCCACCACGTCCCATCACATGTCGGTCCTGCGGGATGCGGGGCTGGTCTCGGGCCGCAAGGACGGGTTGTGGACCTACTACACCCTTCGCCGAGACGCGCTCGCGCACGTGGCCGAGGTCCTGACTCGGTTGTAGCGATTCCCTGCGAGCCAGTGCCGGTGCGAGGTTGTGCTGGAGTAGTTCGAAATCGTTCGATGTATGCCCAATCTGGAAGGAAGCGATGTGATGGAGATCAAGGTGCTGGGCCCGGGTTGCGCGAACTGCAACAAGCTTGAGGCGGCCACCCACAAGGCGGTCGAGAAGGCCGGCATCGAGGCGACGATCGAGAAGGTCAGCGACATGCAGGAGATCATGAGCTACGGCGTCATGTCGACGCCGGCGCTGGTGGTTGACGGCGAGCTCAGGCTCGCGGGGCGGGTCCCCTCGGTCGACGACCTCGTCAAGCTTCTGCAAAGGAGCTAGCGCTCCATGCTCTCATCGGTAGGCGCCATCTTCGGCTGGCTCAACGACAACCTGCTCAAGATGACGTGGCTCAACGATCTTGTGGGCCGCTTCGTCGAGGGCGTCTTGGGCCTCTCCCTCGATGGCCGTCTGGGGTCGAGCCTCCAGTTCTTCATCTACGACTCGATCAAGATATTCGTGCTGCTGTCCACGCTGATCTTCTCGATCTCGTTCATCCAAAGCTACTTCCCGCCTGAGCGCACGAAGGCGATTCTGGGCAGGTTCAGCGGTCTGGGGGGCATGGCGCTGGGCGCGCTGCTGGGCACCGTCACCCCGTTTTGCTCCTGCTCGTCGATCCCACTGTTCATCGGCTTCACGTCTGCGGGGCTTCCGTTGGGCGTGACGTTCGCGTTTCTCATATCGTCGCCACTGGTCGATCTCGCCTCGGTGATCCTGCTCGCCAGCGTCTTCAACTGGACCACGGCGATCGCGTACGTGATCGTGGGCCTCGTGCTGGCGGTCCTCGGCGGAGCCACCATCGGTGCGCTCAAGCTCGAGCGCTATGTCGAGCCGTTCGTCTTCGGTACATATCTGGCCGATGCGGATCTGCCCGAACTCACGCCGGCCGATAGGTTCGCTTTCGCGCGCGAGCAGGTTGCTGACATCGTTGGGCGCGTTTGGCGCTTCGTGCTCATCGGAGTGGGCATCGGCGCTGCGATCCATGGGTGGATTCCGGAGGAGTTCATCTCGGCGGTCCTTGGTGACAACAACCCGCTTGCGGTACTCATCGCGACTGCGGTGGGCGTGCCCATGTACGCCGATATCTTCGGCACGCTGCCCATCGCCGAGGCGCTCGTCTACAAAGGCGTGGGCCTGGGCACGGTGTTGGCGTTCATGATGGCCGTGACGGCGCTGTCACTGCCATCGCTCATCATGCTGAAGAAGGTCGTGAAGGCGCCGCTTCTCGCTACGTTCTTCGGGATCGTCGTCGCTGGCATCGTGATCATCGGCTACGGGTTCAACGCCGCCGGGAGGCTCCTGTGACCGAGCAGTACATCGGGTACGGCTACTTGGTGCTTGCGGTCGGTGCGCTCGCATACACGTACGCGAGGAGCCGCCAGAAGGCTACGCAGGCCGTGCGGGGGGCGTGGAAGTCGTTCACCGGTGTCGCGGTGACGTTCCTGTCGGTGTTCGCGCTGGTGGGGCTGTTGGATGTCTTCGTTCCGCCAGAGTCGATAGAGCGGGTTCTGGGTAGCCAAGGCGGCCTCACGTCTCTGTTCTATGGCGGCGCTTTGGGCTCCGTGGCTGCTGGCCCACCGGTGGCCGCGTATCCGATCGCCGCATCCTTGCTCGACGGTGGGGCGTGGCCACCTGCGATCGCGGCGTTCATCGTCTCATGGACCCTGGTGGGCTTCGTCTCCATGCCGTTTGAAACGAAGACCTTCGGCACCCGATTCGCGGTGGTGCGCAATGCGCTGTCGTTCGTCTTCGCGATCGTGATCGGTGTTCTCATGGGGTGGGTTCTGTAATGGCCCGGGCAATCGAGTGGGTCAAAGACGAGATACTGTTTGTGCTGGCCGTTGCGCTCTACGCATGGGCGTTCGTTGTGTCGCCGGGGCGTGCGATGCAAGCGCTGCAGGTGGGCGCTCGGCAGTTCGTCGCCGTGCTCCCCATCATCATGGCGGTGTTCATCGCGCTGGGCATCTTCAACGCCTGGGTGGACAAGAAGAGGATCGCCTCGGCGCTGGGCAAGGAGAGCGGGTTCAAAGGCATCGTCGTCGCGAGTCTGGCGGGCACCGTCCTCATAGGGCCGGTCTACGTGGTGTTCCCGCTGCTGAAGTCTGTGCGCGAGCACGGTGCGCGCTGGGCGGTCGTGGGAGCGGTACTCGCGGCGTGGGCCGTCAAAGTCCCCATGATTCCCATGGAGATTTCGATG
>CAYXQU010000146.1:2565-4953 GCA_964467305.1 uncultured Eubacteriales bacterium | reverse complement strand
CTTCGCCACCGAGATGACCTCGCTTCGCGGTGCGCGCGTAGGCGGCGGGAACTTCTTGCTGCCGCTGCTGGTGCTGCTCGATGAACGGGAAGCCGCACGCCGGGCCTCCTCGGCTGCCTGGAGCGCGCGAATCTCGGCCTCGAGTCCGGACAGCTTGCGCTTGCGCTCGGCAAGCTGAGCTTGGATCGAGCGCTTGTTCTTGCGCATCACCGCGACTTGGGCCTTGGCCGACTTCTCCTTGGCGGCGACCTCTTTGTGAGCGGCCTTCGCCTGAGCGCGCAGAACCTTCAGCTCCGCGATCGCATCGGCGTCATCGTGGTTGAGATCCTTGAGCAGGTCCCATGTGGTGGCGAACTCCTCGAAGGACTCAGCACCAAGCAACACCTCGGTGAAGCCCATACGCCCGCTGCGATACATGGTGCTCGCACGGGTGTTGAGGTGCTTCTGGACCACCTTGGTCCGCTTCTGCACCTTCTTGAGCTTCTTCTCGGCGCTCTTCTTCTGCTTGACGAGCTTCGCGTGCTTCTCGGAAGCGGCGTTGTAGCGCTCCGAGGCGACTTCCATGCGCTCATCGAGCTTCTCGACTTGCGCCTTGACGGCTCTGGCCCGCTCGACCTTGCTTGCCGGAACGGCGTGAGCGGGCACAGCAGATATGAAGAGCGAACCTGTGATGATCAGCGCCAGAAGCGCCCTGAATCGGGTAGTCAGTTCGTTTCCTCCCTGGCTTACCGGGGGCATGACATGCCGAGATATTCTACCACGGCACCTATGGTCAGTCGAAAACAGCACAAACGGTATCGAGGACTCGTACAGCGGCCCGCTGCTTGCCGTGTTCGTCATCGACGTCGAGTACCTCGAGCTCGATGACGACCGGAGCAGATGCCGTTCGCGCGGACGCGACCGCCGTGATGAGCCTGCCTTCAAACGTCTCGTCGGACTCGTATCTGACCACGGGACGCCCTACTTCAGCAGATGCCGTGCCGTGTCCGCACAGCATGAGGACGATATCGCCTTGAGCGACCGCCGTCTCGGGGTGCTCCGCCACCCGGATCAGCGCGTCCGGATTCGCCGCAAGCGCCAGATTGGCGACTCTCTGGGCGATCCTGGCGCCCAGGTCGTCCACGCCCCCCACCACCACGCGCGTCCGCGACAACCCGTCGCACGCACGAACCTGGGCAGCACGCGCGGCCGAGTGCGCCTTCGCGTCCTTGCCCTCCCACACGTGTCGAAGGGCGCCGATCGCCTTGAGGGTGTCAGTACCGGCGATGCCGTCGGGCACAAGCCCGGTGTTTCGCTGGAACTCCCGAACCGCATTCTCGGTGAAGGGGCCGAAGATGCGATCCACGGCACCGCACGTGAAGCCCAGCGCGTTGAGCGCAAGCTGTAGCAGCTCGACATCGTGACCGTGGAAGTAGGGTAAGCGAAGGTAGAGCATGCGGTCACCCAGCGTGAACGTCGCATCGACCAGGGCTGACCAGGTCTCGTCACCCACGAGCCCGTCTTCGGCCAGTTGCTGCCGGGTCTGGAACGCCTTGACCGCCTGTGCGGTCATGCCCAGGAACACGCCGTCGATGCCGGTGGGGCCAAGATCGTAGCCCAACGTACGCAGTCGTCGCTGGATGTCCTCGACAGCGGCGCCACGGTCTCCGACACGGACCGGTCTCATTGCGATGAATCCTCCTCAGATGCCCCTCAGATGCCGGGGCTGCTGCGGCCCCTGAAGCGGTCGACCCCGCGCTGCAGGCCCGCGTCGCCACCCGCCGACGTCCTGAGGTAGTGGCGAATCTCCAATGAGAGCACCGAATCCGGTGTGAAGGCGCACGGTTGCGAGCTTGGGTCGCCGTCGCAGTCTATCACGAAGGCCGCCGCCAAAGCGCCCATGACCTGCTCAACCCGGCGGTCATCGAGCCCCGTCCCGCGGACGATGTTGCGCGTATCGAAGCGTTGGCCTTTGTGCGCGTCGAGGAAGGCGATGACGGTCCGGATGGCGGAGCGCGTGGAGCGGTCGTCAGGCAGCGCTGCCAGCGCCCTGCGAAGACTCATCACGCACCCCCTTCTTTGCTCGACACGGCCGACAAAGGCCTCGCATCGACCTACATCCTACCCCACCTTGGGGGTCGCACTTGCCAGCCCCCGTATAATGTGTGTTCAAGATCACCGTTTCGCATGGAGGATTTGGCCTGTGAGTGCGACCGCCATCATCAACCGCATACTGCTGGGCCTGCTCGCGACCGCGCTGCTCGTGCTCTCCGGCACCATGGCGTGGGCTGCGGCCAACGACTTCAACGAAAGGGCGTTCGTCGCGACCGGTGTCTCTGTCGCGGGGACAGACCTGTCAGGGTTGAACGAGGCCCAGGCGCGCGCTGAATGCCTCGTCAAGCATGCCAT
>CAYXQU010000146.1:0-2555 GCA_964467305.1 uncultured Eubacteriales bacterium | reverse complement strand
TCGAGGATTCCGTCTCGGCGCCTCTGCTGCGCGAGGTCGACGTCACCGCCGATGGCCAGCAGTTCATCTTCGACCCCCGCGGTGCGGTGAGTGTCGATGTCGATGGCATGCTTGACGAGGCATTCAGCGCGCGCCGGTCCGCTTCCTACATCGAGCGGCTGCAGCATGACCTGACCGGCAAGCCCATGACCTACGAGATCGAGCCGGCGTTCGCCGTGGACGACACCGTGCTCAAGGCGTGGCTCGACGGGGTCATCGAAGCGATCGATCGCAAGCCGGTCAACGCCAAGATCAAGATCGTGAAGAGCAAAGTGAAGCTGATCCCCGAGAAGCCCGGCGCGAAGACTCAGGTCGAGGGTGCCGCTCAGGCGCTCGAAGCCGCATTCCAGGGTGATCGGGCCCTCATCGCCAACAAGCGAGTCACGCTTCCCGTGAAGGTCCTCAAGCCCAAGATCACCGAGAAGAACATTGGCAAGACGATCGTGGTGGACCTGTCTCAGCGCCGCATCCGCCTCTACGACGGTGGGGAGCTGGAAAAGACTTACCGCTGCGCGATAGGCACGCCCAGCTACCCAACCCCCACGGGCAAGTTCGAGATCGTCCAGAAGCGCTACATGCCCACGTGGGTCAACCCGGCCCCCAACGGTTGGGGCAAGGACATGCCCGCCAGCATCCCCCCGGGTTACAGCAATCCGCTGGGTACGCGCGCTCTCAACCTGAGCGCATCGGGGATCCGCTTCCACGGCACCACGAACATAGGGTCTGTGGGAACCGCGGCAAGCCATGGCTGCATGCGCATGAGGATGCCCGATATCGAGGATTTCTTCCCACGGGTGAAGGTGGGGACCCCGGTCCACATCGTGCCGTAGACGCCGCTTACGGCCCCGAGTACGCAGCCGGAACAGCTGCGTGGCAGTTGCCGGAGCACTCGCCCGCGTCAGGACCCGCAGGATCGTCCCACCCGGTGTCGTCGCGCAGCAGCGCGGGCAGGTCCGCCGAGCCGTGGCTCACGTGGCAGGCCGCGCAGCTGTAACCCAGCGCGGTGTGGCGAGCGTGCAGGCCGGGACTGGTCAGGTCCTCCTCGAAGAAGCCCGAGAACACGGTAGCCGTGCTCTCCGTCGATGAGGCTCCGTAGATCTCGACCCGGTGGCACGTGTAGCACAGGTTATCCGAGTCCGCCGCGTCTCCGGTCCGCCATGCCGCCTGCAGCAGCGGTGCGGTTGGCGACGTGTGCGGGCCCTCAGGACCGGTGGCCGACGTGCCATGGCAGCTCACGCAGTAGACCTGCGAGCCGGAGTCCACCGACGGTACAAGCGTCCCCGACGAGTTGTTCGAGCCTGCGGGTGCCGCGACCGGGTGGAACGACTCGCCGGTCGTGTTGAGCTCAGCGGCGATCGAGCGCACGGCACCGATCGTCTCGGGCCAGGCCTGGCCGGCCACCGGCTTGCCCGTCTCGGACCACGCCGAGTGGCACTTCAGACAGACCTCGTACTCGTAGTCGACATCCTGCTTCTGGGCCAGTGAGATGGTGGTGGGGTCGACGAAGGTCACGGCGACGCCGCCCACGTCGCGCATGAGACCCATCACGTCAGGTGCGGTGGCCGCGATCGTCTTGGCCGAGTGCGGGTCGTGGCAGTCCGAGCACACCACGTGCGACTCCACGACCGCGGTCTCGGTCGACTCGTGCGAGCCCGACTCTCCGGCGGGGTGCCGAGAAGGTCCGATGGGGCCCAGATCGGCCACGAGCACGCCGGCCGAACCCGCCCCTTCGACCGCAGCGGTCGCACGGTTGTCAGGCGTCGACAGCGTGAGGCCGTCGGGTGCCGAACCCAGCACCGAGATACCCGGCCACGCGCCGTCACCATCACGCGAGAACGCACCTGCCAGCGCTACGACGAACTCGTCGGTACCGTCGCCATCGACGTCGCCGGCCGCCAGCGCCGAAGGGGTGCTGCTCGCCGGAAGCGACGCGGTCTGCTTCTGGGCTTCGGCGAAGTCGAGTCCCGCGGCCGGGTAGACCTCGACGCGCGCGACGCCATCGTCGCCAGCAAGCGCGACCGCGAGTTCGGTGCCCGAACGGTTGGGCAGCACATCTGCCATCCAGACAGCGGTGGCGCTCGAATCCGCCGAGACACCCGCATTGGCGACCACGATCTCGTCGTAGCCGCTGCCGTCGTGGTCGAAGACCATGGGGCTTGTCGCTCCAACTCGCAGCGCGACCGGCGACGCAGCCGTGAGGCTCGTGCCGCCGGAGATCACGACAAGTCCGCTATCCACTCCGTCGGTCACGGTCACCACGATCTGGTCGGCGCCGTCACTCACGGTGCCCACGGTGATCCCGGTGACCTCGAGCCCGCCGCCCAGGTTGACCTCATCGGCGGGAGTCGAGGTGAAGGTGACACCGTTCCAGGCGTACACGCGCACGAACCCATCGCCTCGGGCAGCGACGATCAGCTCGGGGCCGGGTGACGCGGAGAGCAGGTCGCCGGCGGCGAGCAGGTCGATGTCATCGGCGGGAAGCAGCGTGACGTCTCCGGGAGCCGGAGCCAGCCCGC
>CAYXQU010000145.1:0-4961 GCA_964467305.1 uncultured Eubacteriales bacterium | reverse complement strand
GATGGCTACCGTTCGCGACACAGTTGTCGGCTCGGAGCGCGCCGTCAGCAAGGCCGGCATCCGAGCCATGCTGATGCTTCTCGACAACCAGCGCAGCTTCCGCATGTACAGCGAGACCCTCGAAGCGGTCCTGGCCATGGTCCCGGGCCTGATCGTGGCAGACGAGCTGATCTTGGCCCGAGACGTCTTGCGGCAGGTGTCGATGCGACATGAGACCAACACCGCCCCGTGGCCAGAGCTCACCGAACGGCTCGAAGGCGCGAAGGCGGCAGCGGTGCGCCCAGAGGCGATGAAGGCGCTCCTCAGCGGAGTGATCGCCGATCATCTTGCGGCCGGGGACGTCCGCGAGATCGTGACACTCCTCGGCGACACCGCTGCCGAGGAACTCGGATGCCAAGCGCTGTCGATGGGCGCGTCCGGCCTCGATGCTGCCGAGAGGATCATAGGTTCGGCGCGGTTGGTGTCGGTTCTGTGCGCGCACAGCCAAGAGGCCGAGGGTATCGGGCTCGAGGCGCTCACGGCACGTCTGGCCCGCGAGCACGACGCACAGAGTGTCGATACGGTGTCCAGACTCCTGCACAGGCCCGATGTCCGGACGCGGCGTGCGGTGGCTCGGGGTCTGGCCGCGGTGGCGGGACCTGCACGATCGAAGCTGCTTGCAGAGGCACTGCGCGATGAGGATCGCGAGGTCGTGGCGACGGTCGCTGCGGGGGTGGCGCGATGCGGGGTGCCGGGCTCGGCAGAACTGCTGGGAAGCCGCCTCGATGAACTCAACATCGACGGGGCGGACTTCGAGCTGGCGCGTGATCTGATAGGCGCACTGGCCGTGACCCCGGAGGCCGCAGCCGGCGTCATCCTCGAGCGGATGGCCAAGCGGCGGACGCTGATCAAGAGGGGGCACTTTGCCGAGATCCAATCAGCAGTGGCACAAGCGCTACGCGTCAGGACCGAGGGGGGTGGGCTGAGATGAGTGCGATCGGTAATGAGGTGGTGGTCGCGCTCGCATCCGCACGAAGGGTCGTGCAGCTCTACCCTGCGACCCACGGCGCCTACCGGGCGGCCATCGATGCGGTCGTCTCGGCGGTGGGCGAGGCCTCGGCGCAGGGTTCCTTCACGTTGAGTTGGCATCAGGGAAGGCTCTACGACGGCAGCGAGGTCATCCCCACAGATCTGCCGGGTGCCAAGGGACTTGCGGCACTCATGGAGCAGCGCGCGGTCGAGTCCCTGGTGTTCTTGCGGGGCTTCTCGGCTGACGATGCGACCGGTCTGATGCGCGCGATCGAGCAATCGACCGGCGATGACGATGTGCTGTCTCGCACGCTTGCCGACGGGGGCGTTCACAACGTTCAGGTCGCGCACATCGGCAGCGATGCGTCCGGTGAGCCGGATGACGAGCAGACACGGCGGCGCCGCAGCGATCGCAAGATGCACCAACGGCTGCTCGCCGCCTTGAGTGCGGTCATGTCGCAGATCGACGCCGGTGCCAGCCCGGACTTCTCGGAGTCGCGCGAGCTTGTCGAGGGGCTGCTGTCGCGGTTGCTCGAAGATCGCGGTGCGGTGTTGGGCCTCGCGACGATCCGCGGGGCGGGGGAGCTGATGCTCCACCACTCACTCAACGTGATGATCTACTCGTGCGTTCTGGGCAGGCGCTTGGGGTTGCCCGAGTCGAGTCTGGCGGTGTTGGGCTGCGCAGCGCTGCTCCATGACATTGGCAAGTCACCTCGTCCGGACGACGAGGTCGACCTCGATGCGCGCCAGCTCTACGCGGCGCATCCCGAGCGTGGTGCTCGTGCGTTGAGGGAGCTTGCACTGGAGGACCCGGCGCCCTTGCTTGTCGCCTACGAGCATCACATGCGTCCGGACGGCGGGGGCTTCCCGGAGCGTCCCGAGGGCTACGTCGCCCATCCGTTCAGCCGGATGGTGGCCATCGCTGATCGTTTCGACAATCTGACGACGGCATCTTCGGGCGATTGGGGACTCACGCCCGACCGTGCGATGGTCCAGCTCATGAGCGAGGCGCCCGGAGGACTCGACCCCTTCTTGCTGCGCGTGTTCGCCTCTGCCATGGGCGTGTTCCCCGTGGGGTGTGTGGTCCGGCTCTCTGACCACTCGGTGGGTATCGTGGCCGATCCCGGTGACGACCCGGCGGCACCAACGATCAAGGTGGTCTTCGACTCCGCCGGGCGCAAGCTCGACAGCGTCAGGCGGCTTTCGATCGAGGGCTCCGGACTGCGTCTGGTCGAGGTTCTCGAACCCGCGCTGCTCGAGCTGGAGGTTGCCGAGGAGCTCTGAGAACTCGAGCGCAACTCGCTGCACGACCTCGCATGAAGCATCCGGCACGTGAGAATAACCGAGACCCCGGCGACCGTGATGGTCGCCGGGGTCTCGAATGTGGCTGGGTAGATCCAGCGGGTTCTCGCCACCCGTGCGGCTGTCAACCATCGATCCTGATCCCCAGTCAGGGCGCCCCCCAAGCGAGAAGCGGAAGCACAGCGTAGAGGTTGCGGGTCGCCAGCACAATCGGACATCTGTTCTATTCGACGAAATGCCCATGTGAGACATCGGACGGTGCTGATCATGGGACGAACGGTCATGGGAACACGCCACATGCCCTCTCTGAGAATCGACGCGATTCGATGTGTTGACTTCGACGCGCGCGGGGGTAGAATCCAATCATTACTGATTCTGTAGGGATTACCGATCTCGGGGTGTGGTATGCGACTCACAGCCAAGAGCGAATACGGACTGCTCGCGATGATCGATCTCGCGTGTACGTACGGCTCGGGACCGGTCAGCGCACGAGAGATCTCCGAGCGGCGAGAGATACCTTTGCGCTTCCTCGAGCAGCTCTTCGTCGCTTTGCGCCGTGCGGGGATCGTCTCGGCCGTCAGAGGAGCGAAGGGCGGCTTCGTGCTCACCCGCGAGCCAGTGCAGATCACCGTGCTCGATATCGTCGAGGCGCTCGAGGGTTCACTCGAGACGAGCGTGTGTGACTCCGAGAGAGAGGCCGGGTGTTCTCGGATGGGTGCGTGCGCGGCAGCACCGGTCTGGGCCAAGGCGACCCGGGCACTGCGCGACGTCTTCGCCACCACGACACTCGAGGAACTTGCGGGCCATCAAGTCCGCATGGACGCGCACACCACCACGTTGAGCCGATAGGGAGCGACCAATGGAGACCAGGTACTTCGACTACGCAGCCACCACACCGCTCGACGAGCGCGTCCTCGAAGCGATGATGCCGTTCTTCTCGGAGCGGTACGGCAACGCCAATTCGCTCTATGCACTCGGGCGTGACGCATACCGAGGTCTTGAGGACGCGCGCGAGCGATTTGCAGCGGGAATCGGGGCACAAAGCCCCAACGAGGTCATCTTCACGAGTGGCGGCACCGAGTCTGACAACGCGGCCCTCATCGGCATCATGGCCAGGATCGCTCCGCAAGGCGGTGCACATCTCATCGTGTCAGCCTACGAGCACCATGCCGTCTTGCACCCCGCCGAATGGCTGGAGAAGCACGGTTACGAGGTGTCGTATCTCGCCCCACGCGCCGACGGGCACATCCATGCCGAGGACCTCACGGCGGCGCTGCGACCCAATACCAAGCTCGTCTCGGTGATGCACGGCAACAACGAGATCGGCACCGTGAACGACATCAAGACGCTCGCTGCCATCGCTCACGAGCACGGCGCCCTCATGCACACCGACGCCTGCCAGACGCTGGGCAAGATACCGTTCGATGTGGTCGACCTCGATGTCGACGCTGCGTCGTTCTCGAGTCACAAGATCTACGGACCCAAAGGCGTGGGTGCGCTCTACCTCAAGCGCCGCACGCCCTTCGAGACCCAGGCGCGCGGTGGCGGGCAGGAGTTCAAGAAGCGCTCCGGCACGCAGAACACGCCCGGCGTCGTGGGCATGACCAGGGCACTTGAGCTCATGCTCGCCGAGCAGCCCGAGGAGATCGCCCGCCTGTCGAATCTGCGCGACCAGTTGATCTTGGGCATCACCAGCCGGCTCGAGAACACCGAGCCCTCCGCGAGCACCGGTGAACGGCTGCCCAACATCGCCCCGCTGCTCATCAAGGGCGTCGAGGGCGAGGCGATGCTGCTCCAGCTCGATAACAAGGGCATCGCCGTGTCCACCGGTTCGGCCTGTTCGTCGGGGTCGCTGGAGCCCAGCCACGTGCTGCTGTCCATAGGCTGTCCTGCCGAGATAGCCCACGGTTCGCTGCGGCTGTCGCTTGGTCGATTCACCACGCAAGAGGATGTCGACTACTTCCTTGAGGTGTTCCCGCCCATCGTGGAAAGACTGCGCGCCATGTCCCCCGTCTATGCGAAGATGTTCGGCGCCACCGCCGGCTAGTTCAGATCGCTCTTTGGAGAAGGAGAAGTACCGTGCTCTATTCCGACAAGGTCATGGACCACTTCAACAACCCGCGTAACGTTGGCGTCATCGAAGGTGCCGACGGCGTTGGTGAGGTGGGAAACCCGGTCTGTGGCGACATGATGAAGATCACCATCAACGTCGATGAGACGGATCACATCAGCGACGTGAAGTTCCAGACGCTGGGTTGCGGCGCAGCGATCGCCACCTCATCGATCGTCACCGAGATGGCGAAAGGCCTTTCGCTCGATGAAGCCGTCGCGATCACCAAGAAGCAGGTCGCCGATGAGCTTGGCGGTCTGCCGCCCGCGAAGATGCACTGTAGCGTGCTCGCGACCGACGGGCTAAAGGTGGCGGTCGACGACTACCTGAAGAAGCACGGCCGGGAGCCCATCGCCGGCGAGGTCAAGAGCGCCGACCCGAACTACGACCCTCACGAGGACGAAGACGACCATGACCACGGTGAGGATGAACACGAGCACGACACTGCGGGCCCTGACGGTGAGTGCAGCGTCTGCTGCCAGCGTCCGTAGCGGCAAACAGGCAGTGGCGGACCGCTGATGGCGCGCGTGTTCGTCGCCAT
>CAYXQU010000144.1:0-4963 GCA_964467305.1 uncultured Eubacteriales bacterium | reverse complement strand
CGCACGAACGATGCGCATTCGTCGCAGCTCTTGCAGTGCGCTTTGGCCTCGGCGAGCAACTCGGCGGACTGCGGCTGGTCGTCGCACTTCTCGGAGACGATCAGCTGGACCTCATGGCACTCCATCACGCACCTCCCTTGGCTATGTTCAGCGTCGCGGCGAGCGAGCGTCTTGCCCGGAACACGCGTGACTTGACGGTGCCGGCGGGCACTCCCAGCGCTTTGCCGGCCTCGACATAGGTGAGTCCGAACGCGGCGACCGCCGAGAGCGCATCGCGGTCCTCGGGCGGCAGTGCGCGCGTTGCGAGCTCGATGGCGGCGGTGAGTACGACCTCGTCTGCGAAGTCGGGAGACGACTTGTGGATCTCCAGCGGGTCGATCGACTCGGGACGCCTGCGACCCGCCCGGACCTCATCAAGGCAGCAGTTGCGCGTGACACGGAACAGCCATGTGGAGAAGCGTGCCCTCTCGTCGAACGTGTCAAGCGACCGGTACACCTTCACGAACACCTCCTGCGAGATGTCTTCTGCCGCACAGCGGTCACCGAAGAAGCGCAGCGCATGCGCGTAGACGGCCTTCGTATGGCGGCGCACGAGCGCCTCGAATGCGTTGAGGTCGCCTGCCTTGGCCGCAGCGACGAGCGCGGCGTCCTCGGCTGTATCGTGGTTCATCTCGCTCCGTACGACGTAAGCAACGTCCAGAGGGTTCGCAGGTATTCTACTCGCTGGTTCAGTGAGGGGTGCACCGATGGGCTAGAATCGCCCCCATGAACCCATTCGATTTCGAACTGATCGCGACCGATGCCGGCTCCGCCGCCCGCCGTGGCAGGCTCCACACGCCCCATGGGGCCATCGAGACCCCCGTATTCATGCCGGTGGGCACCCGCGCGACCGTCAAAGGCGTGACGCCCGACCAGCTCAGAGCGCTGGATGCTCGCATCATCCTCTCGAACACCTATCACCTGTTTCTGCGCCCGGGGTCAGAACTCATCGCTCAGGCCGGTGGGCTCCACCGGTTCATGGGATGGGACAGGGCCATCCTGACCGACTCGGGCGGCTTCCAGATCTTCTCCTTGGCCGAAACCCTCAAGCTCACCGACGACGGCGTCCGCTTCCGCTCGATCATCGATGGCTCGTGGCACTTCTGGACACCCGAGGACAACATGCGCGTCCAGGCTGAGCTGGGTGCCGACATCATCATGCAGCTCGATCAGTGCCCGCCGTATCCCGCGGACAAGGACCTCGTGGCGACCGCGGTGCGCCGAAGCGCGCGGTGGGCCGAGCGGTGCAAGGCAGCCCATCACCGAGAAGACCAGGCACTGTTCGGCATCGTGCAAGGCGGGGTGCACGACGATCTGCGCGCCGAGAGCGTCGCGCGCCTCGTCGAGATCGGATTTCCCGGCTACGGCATCGGGGGCTACTCGGTGGGCGAGCCCCACGAACTGATGCTGGAGTCTCTGCCGGCGGTGTGCGACGCTCTGCCCGCCGACAAACCGCGGTACCTGATGGGGGTGGGCAATCCCACGACGCTTCTGGAGGCGGTTGCGCGCGGTGTGGACATGTTCGACTGCGTGCTGCCCACCCGGACTGCTCGTCTTGGAACCGCATTCTCCAGCGAAGGCCGCCTCAATCTCAAGAACGCGAGGTTCGCCCGCGACTTCGGCCCACTCGATCCCGAATGCGGGTGCCCGGTGTGTGCGATGCACTCACGTGCCTACCTGCGGCATCTGGTGAACACGAAAGAGATGCTCGGGGCTACACTGCTCACGCTTCACAACCTGCACTATCTGCTTGATCTCATGCGCGTCGCGCGTGAAGCGATCGAAGCCGGTACCTTCTCGGAGCTGCTCGGCGCGTGGAGGGATTCGCCGGCACACCAAGACTACTGACGAACAGCGGCGATTCTTCCGTGGCATCGCGTGACGGGTAACGGTAAGATATGCCGTTGGTGCGTGGAGTGCGCGTTCAGCTCTGCGTGAGCCCCGAAGAGAGGCAGATCGATCGTGTACAACCAAGTGACACAGTTGCTCTTCATTGCGCTGATCATCGGCGTGTTCTACTACATGGTGATCAGGCCGCAGCAGAAGCGGGCCAAGCAGCAGCGGGAGATGGTCGCCGCTCTCAAGCCCGGCGATGAGGTCGTCACCATCGGCGGCATCTTCGGTACCGTGGTCGAGGTGGGCGAGCGGGTCACGATCAAGACATCCGGCGGCGCCGAGATGCAGGTGGCCAAGCAGGCCCTCAGCCAGCTTGTGCCCCCGAGTGAGCCCCACACGCCCGGCGAGACAGAAGCCGAGTGATATCGGGAGTCTGTGAGTTCTCCGAGGCCTTGCGGCTCGGCGGTTGATACGGCGGGACACGTAAGTCAGGTAGGGCCTCGCGAAGGCCGCCCCCTTGTAAGGTACGGAAGGTAGGCGCATGGACCAGAAACAACAGAACATCCTCTTGCTGGCGCTGGCGGCGGTGCTCGTCGTGGCGTCGTGGGTCCTGCTGTGGCCCCCGGCTGACAAGATCACGCAAGGTCTTGATATCAAGGGCGGGCTTTCGGTGATTCTCACCGCGGAGGAGTCCACATCAACGCCGGTGACGGCGGCGGTGATGGACCGCGCCGAGCTCATCGTGCGAAACCGCGTCGACCGGCTCGGTGTCCGAGAGGCTTCGATCCAGCGGCAGGGCAACGACTCGCTGCTGGTTCAGATTCCGGGCATCAGCAACGCCCAAGAAGCGCTCGATGTCTTGGGTAGTACCGGGCAGCTCGAGTTCGTCGACGTCGCATCGATCGATGACTCCGCAACCATCGCCGCAATCTCCGCCGGCGGCGACGGTGTCAAGATTCCGGCGGGCACCTACGAGCCCTTCCTGACCGGTGAGGTGGTCAAGACCGCGAGCGTTTCGCAGAACCCCACCACGGCCGCGATCGAAGTGAACCTCACCATGGATACCGAAGGCGCCCGCATCTGGGGCGAGTACACCACTGCAAACGTTGGCAAGCAGGTGGCGATCGTGCTCGACGGCACCGTGCAGTCGGCTCCGGTGGTCAACGAGCCCATCCTTGATGGCCAGACGGCCATCTCCGGCAACTTCACCGTCGAGACGGCAAACCAGCTCAAGACCGTGTTGGAGACGGGTGCCCTGCCGGTCACCCTTGCGTTCTCGGAGTCGCGAGTGGTGGGTCCGACACTGGGTCAGGACTCTTTGCGCCAAGGCGTCTTGGCGGCGCTGATCGGTCTTGCGCTTGTGGCGGTCTACGTCGTCGCGTTCTACCGCGGTCTTGGCATTCTCACCGTGGGCGCTCTGCTGACATTCGCCTCGCTGTTCATGGGCGTGCTCGCGCTGCTCTCGCAACTCGGCTTCTTCTCGCTCACCCTCCCTGGCATCGCCGGTGTCGTGCTTACGATCGGACTGGCCGCCGACTCTTCGATCCTCATCTTGGAGCGGTTCAAAGAAGAGGTTCGAATGGGCAAGACCATTCGCTCCGCAGCAAACTCGGGATCGCGGCACGGTATGCTCACCAGCATCGATGCTGACCTCGTGACGCTCGTTTCGGCGCTCGTCTTGTACCTGGTGGCGATCGGTCCGGTGCGCGGGTTCGCGCTCACGCTGATCATCGGTATCACCTGCGACATCGTCATGATGTTCTTGTTCAAGCGACCGGTGCTCATGCTGCTCGCAGAGTCGGTCATCCCCAAGGCTCCGGGCCTGTGGGGCGTACCGAAGGAGTCCGGCGCACCCTCTGCCGGTTCGCAGAAGGGGGGTGTTGCAGGTGCGTAAGCTCAACATCGACTTCCTCGGCCACCGCAAGCTCATGTTCATCGTATCTCTCGTGCTCGTCGTCGCGTCGATCGCATCGCTTGCCATCGGCGGACTGAAGTTCGGCATCGAGTTCCAGGGCGGAACTTCGGTGACCATCGTCGACGCCAAGGGTGCGACCATCGAGCAGATGCGCGAGGCTTTCAACGACGCCGGCGTAAGCTCGCCCAACATCCAGAGCACGGATGTCCAGGGTGTCAAGGGCTTCATCATCCGTACCGAGGTGACCGACCCGGACGCAGCCAACGCTGGCGCGGTACAGGTCGCGTCCGCGCTCGGGCTTGGCGACAGTGACTTCACGGTGACCACCATCGGTCCCGGCTGGGGTCGCAACGTGACAGACCGCGCCTTGCTCGCGCTTGCGCTGTCCATCGGCGCGATCCTGCTCTACATCTCTGTGCGGTTCGAGTACAAGATGTCGGTGACAGCCGTGGTGACGTTGGTGCATGACCTCCTCATCACCCTGGGCTTCTACTCGCTGCTGGGGGCAGAAGTTACCCCGAACACCGTTGCTGCGCTCCTCACCATCTTGGGGTACTCCCTCTATGACACCGTCGTGGTGTTCCACCGGATGAAGGAGAACTCCCAGCACCTCGCCAAGCAGAGCTTCATGGACATGGCGAACGATTCGGTCAATGAGGTGCTTGTCCGTTCACTGAATACCTCGATCACCTCGCTCCTTCCTGTTGTGGTGATGCTCTTCTTTGGTGGCGAGACCCTCAAGGACTTCGCGCTCGCCCTGACGATCGGTATGGTGATCAGTACCTACTCCTCGATCGGCGTCGCGACTCCGATCTACGCCGTATGGAAAGAGACCGAACCCAAGTACGCCGCGCTCAAGAAGAAGTACGCCAACGGTTAGTGCGTGTGGGTTCGACTGAGATGAAGACGGGGCCGGCACCATGCATCGGTGTCGGCCCCGTTTTGTAGGATGGGTCGATGAGCGTGACTGAGCGAGCAAGGAGCTGGGTGAGCACTCCGGCCGACGAGGTTCTTGTCGGCCGGCTGTCGCATGAGACGGGACTATCCCCCGTGGCCACACGCATCCTCGTGTCTCGGGGTATCACGACAGCTGATGCCGCGGCGAGGTTCTTGGAGCCGAGTCTCGACAGAGACTGGACGACGCCCTCGCTGATTCCCGGCATGGAAGACGCG